>CBIHRE010000466.1:0-4489 GCA_966212385.1 uncultured Akkermansia sp.
GTTACACAGGATCGTTTGGTATTCTCCCAAACGCGCGGCGGCTCAAAGAGGCGGCACGAGTAGGCGGCACGAATTGGTGACGTCAGTGGGTTGCCAGGTGGCGGCGACATCCGGATACACTGGAAAATAGGCGGCGACGATCCCCGTCCGCCGAGGCTTGGGGCGGCGGTCATAGTGTATGAATCATCGCGGCCTTGTTTTGCGGCGCCTCTCGCTTTCGTTTGCCGCCTCATGCCCCTGATCGACCTGCCCTTGGAACAGCTTCGCAGCTACGTCGGACGCAATCCGCGCCCGGCCGATTTCGATGCCTACTGGGACGACGCCTTGCGTGAACTGGCGGCGACCGAGCCCAAGGCCGAATTCGTGCCGAACACCGCGTTGCAGGCTCCCGGCGTGGAATGCTTCGACCTGTGGTTCACCGGCGTGGGAGGCGCGCGGATCTACGCCAAGTATCTTCGTCCGACCTCGCAGGCGCGCGCCGGTCGCCCCGTTCCTGCGGTGCTGCAATTTCACGGTTATACGGGTAGCAGCGGCGACTGGTCGGGCAAACTCGCCTACGCCGCGAGCGGCTTTTGCGTGGCCGCGATGGACTGCCGCGGACAGGGCGGCCGCTCCGAGGACAAGGGCGGCGTCCTCGGCACCAGCCACAACGGCCACATCATCCGCGGGCTCGAGGACCCCGATCCGCGCAAGCTGCTCTATCGGCAGATCTTCCTCGATACGGCCCAGCTCGCCCGCGTGGTCATGGGCCTGCCGGAGGTCGATCCGGCGCGTGTCGGCGCCATGGGCGGCTCCCAAGGCGGCGCCCTTACGCTCGCCTGCGCCGCGCTCGAGCCTCGGATCAAGCGCGCGGCGCCCATTTTCCCCTTCCTCACCGACTACAAGCGCGTCTGGGAAATGGACCAGGCCCGCGACGCCTACGCGGAGTTGAAGACCTTTTTCCGCCACTTCGATCCCCTGCACGAGCGGGAGGACGAGATTTTCACCAAGCTGGGCTATATCGACCTCCAGTTTCTCGCCCCTCGCATCCGTGCCGAGGTGCTGATGTTCACCGGCCTCATGGATACGATCTGCCCGCCCAGCACGCAGTTCGCCATCTACAACAAGCTCACTGCGAAAAGGGATATGAAGATCTATCCCGACTTCGGCCATGAGAGTCTGCCCGGCGAAACCGATCTGACCTTCAACTTCATGCTCGGTCTGTAGCCCCGACGCAGTCCTGTCGCTCGATCCCGGCTCGCTGCCAAGGCGCATGCCGAAGTCGTTTTTCTTGGTCTCTCCAAGCGGGCAAAATGGGGCCTCCCGGGCTTGATCGATTTCGGCCTGCCGACGGGACCAAATTGACGGGACTTCTGGCATTGCCGAGCGGAGCTCCGGCCCCGTAACTCTCACCCTTCGTTTCCGCTCGGCGTGTCCCTTTCGAGTTCGCCGGCCTTCGCCTCTTCTTTTTTCCGATGTCCAACGCCCCCGCCCTGCTTCCCGTTCCCGCGCATGTCGCCATCATCATGGACGGGAATGGCCGCTGGGCGAAGCAGCGGGGCTTGCCGCGGCTGGAGGGACACCGTCGTGGCGTCGAGTCGGTCCGCGCCGTGGTCGACGCCGCCCGAGTGCTCGGCATCCGCTGCCTCACGCTTTACGCCTTCTCGGTGGAAAACTGGCGTCGTCCCGAGGACGAGGTCGGCGGCCTGATGGGCCTGCTCGAGACCTTTCTCGGTCGCGAAAAAGCCAACCTGCTCAAAAACAAGGTCCGCCTCCGCGCCATCGGACGCATCGCCGCGCTGCCGCCCCGGGCCCGGGCCGCGCTCGAGGACGTGATGGCCGCCACCGCGCATTTCACCGAGCATACGCTCGTCCTCGCGCTCAACTACGGCGCGCGCACCGAGATCCTCGACGCCGCCCGTTCCTTCGCCGCCGCGGTCGCCGCGGGCCAGGCCAAGCTCGAGGACGCCGACACTTGGGAAGGTTTTTCCCGGCACCTCTACACGGCCGATATTCCCGATCCCGACCTCGTCATTCGCACCTCGGGGGAGAGCCGCCTGAGCAACTTCCTCCTCGCCCAGGCCGCCTACGCCGAGTTCGTCTTCACGCCCGTGCTCTGGCCGGACTTCGGCGCGCGCGAGCTGGAAAACGCGGTCAACGACTACCGCCGCCGCGAGCGCCGCTACGGGCTCACGGGCGACCAGGTTTCAAAACCGGGCCCCGCTTTGAATTCCGCCCCCGCGCCGGCTATCATCTGAACGGTTCGCGCCGCGTTTCAGGGCTTCACGCCGCGCCCTTTCCGCGTCTTCGTTCGCAAACCCCGCGTCCCATGCGCAACCGCATCCTCAGCACCGTCGGCCTCTGGCTCGTCATCCTCGCCACGATGTATTTTTTTCAGGCGCGCGGCGGCATCGCGCTCCTCGTGCTCGTGTCGGTGCTCACCTTGCGCGAGTTTTATCAGATGGTCGCGCGGATGGGGCACGCGCCGTTTCACCGGATCGGCCTGCTGATGGGCGCGCTGATCTCGGTCGCGCCGCTGCTCGCGGCCTGGCACCCTTTGATCCAGCCGGAGAACGTCCTCGCGCTCGCCTGCATCGTTTTCGCGATCCGCATCGTGGGCGAGCGCGTGCCGGAGAATCGCGTCGAGTCGCTCGGCTGGACCCTGTTCGGCCTGGCCTACGTGCCCTTCATGCTGCAGTTCCTCGTGCGCATCCTGCTGATCGAGGGGCCGCACGCGGGCACCGGGCTGGCGCTCGCGCTTTGGCTTATCGCCGTATCCAAGTTTTGCGACGTCGGCGCGCTCCTCTCCGGCATGGCCTTTGGCAAACACAAGATGGCGCCGGTCATCAGCCCGAAAAAAACCTGGGAAGGCGCCATCGGCGGCCTGCTGACCTCGGCCGCGCTTGGCGCCGGCATCGTGTGCGGGTTCCGCGAGTATTTTCCGGCCGCTCTCACGCCGGCCTTGGCCGCCTTCGTCGCGCTGCCCATCGCTGGCCTCGGCATCGTGTCCGATCTCGTCGAGTCGGTCATCAAGCGCCGCGCCGAGGTGAAGGACTCGGGCGCGACCATTCCCGGCATCGGCGGCATGTTCGATCTCTCCGACAGCCTGATCCTCACCTCGCCCGCCGGGTTTTTGATTTTCAGCCTCCTGCGCTGATCCGCCGCCTCGCATGTCCGCCCCCGCATCCGCCCGCAAACGAGTCGTCCTCCTCGGCGCCACCGGCAGCATCGGCGAAAACACCCTGCGCGTGCTGCGCGCCCATCCCGACGCGCTCGAGCTTGTCGGCGTCGCGGCCAAGGGCAGCGCGGAAAAACTCTTGGCGATCGCGCGCGAGTTCGGCGTGCGCCACCTCGCCCTCTTCGACGAACGCGCGGCCGCCTCCCTGCGCTCGGCCGGCCCCGGCGCGCTGCCCCCCGGCGCGCGCCTCCACGCGCCGGGCGTGGAGGGACTCGAGGCGCTCGCGACCTTGCCCGAGGCCGACGTCGTGCTCGTCGCCGTGGTCGGCACCGCCGGCCTGCGCCCCGCGCTCGCCGCGCTCGGCGCCGGCACGGATCTCGCGCTCGCCTCGAAGGAGATCCTCGTCCTCGCCGGCGCGCATGTGCTCGCCGCCGCCAAGAAATCCGGCGCGCGCCTCCTGCCAGTCGACTCGGAGCACAACGCCGTTTTCCAGTGCCTCCAAGGCCACCGCCACGACGAGATCCGGCGCGTGATCCTCACCGCCTCGGGGGGGGCCTTCCGCGACTGGCCGGCGGAGCGGCTCGCCGAGGCGACGGTGGCCGACGCGCTCAAGCATCCGAACTGGGCGATGGGGCCGAAGATCACCGTCGACAGCGCCACGCTCGCGAACAAGGGCCTCGAGCTCATCGAGGCCGCGGTGCTCTTCGATCTGCGCCCGTCGCAATGCGCCGCGATCATCCACCCGCAGAGCATCGTGCATTGCCTCGTCGAATACACCGACGGCGCGATGCTCGCGCAGCTTTGCCCGCCCTCGATGACCTTCCCGATCCAGCACGCTTTGCTCCACCCGGCGCGCGGCGCGAAGGGGACGGAGAACGCGCTCTCGCTCGACCGCACGCTGAGCCTGGAGTTTCGCCCGGCCGACGAGAGCCGCTTTCCAATGTTGCGCCTCGCCCGTGAGGCGATGGAGCGCGGCGGCGCGGCGCCGGCGGTCTACAACGCCGCCAACGAGGTCGCGGTCGCGGCCTTCCTCGCGGGCAGGCTCCCCTTCCTCGGCATCCCGCGCGTGACGGAGGCGACGCTCGCCGCCTTGGGGGGCGCGTCCGCCGCGGATCTGGCGGCGGTGCTCGCCGTCGACGCCGAGGCGCGCGCATGTGCGGAGAAGCACGTTTTCCAGGCACGGATTTAACGGATTATCACGGATAAGGAAAAATCCTCCGGCAATCCGTGCCTATCCGTGTTATTCGTGGTCTAAACTCGGTTCCCGCGCCCTCTCTCTTTCATGGATATCTTTCAGATTCTCACTTCCAGCGCCTGGTCCGTCCTGATGAT
>CBIHRE010000467.1:0-4475 GCA_966212385.1 uncultured Akkermansia sp.
GGGCCCAGTCGGCCGACGGAGTGGAGCGCCATCTTTTCGTCGCCCGCGACGGCTCCGGGTTTGTCGGCGAAGGTTACGATGATTCCGTCGTGCTCGGCTTGCCTTGGCTGGGCGGCGTGAGCCTCACGCGCGATCTCTCCGGCCGTGGCTTTTCAATGGTTCCGGGCATGGGCGCCGTTTCCGATCTGCTTGGCACCGCCCGTGCTTCCGCGCCCTCGCTCGCCAAGGATTTTCAGACCGTTTCGCTCGCCCGTTTTGCGCGCGACGGGGTGATTCTCGTCCGCACGCCCGAGGTGTCGGAGATCGCCTTCGGCACACGCGACGACTTTTACCGCCAGATCGCGCGGTTGGACTACATCCTGGATCAGCTCCGCGCCAAGCCCGGCGCCACGCCCGTTCGCTCCATCAATCTCGCGGTCGGCGGACGTCAGGTCCCCGTCGCTTTCGAGGCTCCCTCAAAGGAAACCAAACCCGCGCCTCCCCCCGGCGGCGCCTCCCGTGGAGCCTCCCGTCCGGCCCCCCGTCCCGCGCCGCCCGCGCAAGCGCCCGCCCCGCTCACCTTTTTCCGCATTTAAAATTCCTCCGGCAACCGGCTCCCGCCACCCGTTCCCATGGCCTTCTCCAAGTCCCGCATCGTCGGCGCCGTCGAAATCGGCACCTCCAAGATCACCGTCCTCGTCGGCGAGGTCTCCGGCTCGCGCCTCCATGTCATCGGCCTCGGCGAGTTTCCCTCCCGCGGCGTGGTCAAGGGAGTCGTGGTCGACGCCCCCGCGGCCGGCGAGGCCACGCACCGCGCCCTTGTCGCCGCCGAGCAAAGCGCTGGCGCCCGGATCAACCAGATCTACCTCGCCCAGAGCGGCAGCCACATCGACGGCTTTTACCACGAGGCCACGGTCAACGTCGGCGGGCTCGAGGGCCGCGTCAGCCAGCTCGACATCGATACCGTCTACGGCCTCGCCAAATCCAAGGCCCTGCCGCCCGGCCGCTGCATCGTCCACTTCCTGCGCCGGCCCTTTTTCCTCGATGGCACGCTGAACCCGTCTCCCGAGGACATCCGCGGCGACCGCCTCTCCGTCGGCGTCTGGCACGTGCACGGCGAGCAGAACCGCATCGCCGACGGCGTGCATATCATCCGCAACTTCAATCTGCCCGTCACCGAGCTCGTTCTCTCCTCGCTCGCCGGAGGCAACATCCTCACCACGCCCGAGGAGCGCCAGCACGGCGTGCTCGTCGTCGACATCGGCGCCGGCACCACCGACTACGCCTACTATCGCCATGGCCGCCCCTACGTCGCCGGCGTCGTCCCGGTCGGCGGCAACCACCTCACCAACGACCTCTCTCTCGGCCTTCGCATCACCGAGGGCCAGGCCGACAAGATGAAGACGCTCTACGGGCGCGCCACCGTCGCGGCCAAGGATCGCAACGACGTCGTCTGGCTCAACGGCGACATGGGCATCGGCGACCGCAAGTTCCCGCGCATGACGATCGAGCAGATCACCACTGCCCGCGTGCGCGAGTTGTTCGAGGTCGTCCGGAAAAAGCTCGGCAACATCTACACCCCGGCCGACACCCTCGCCGGCGTCGTGCTCACCGGCGGCACCACCGCGCTGCCCGGCATCGAGGACGCCGCCGCGCGCGTTTTCGAGGTGCCCGCCCGTTTCGGCGCCCCCCGCCTCGAGGTCGCGGACAAGCTCCGTCACCCCGCTTATAGCACCGCTCTCGGCCTCCTGCACCAAGGCCTCACCCAGCAACTCGAGACCGCCGCCACGAAGCCCACCGGTCTCTTCGGCAAATTCCGCCAGGCGGTCGACAACCTCGCCCGCCTCTAAGCCTCAGGATCAGCCCGCTCACCTCGACCCGACACGAAAATGTCCGACGCCTCTTCCGAGCTCCCCTTGCCCTTTTCCGCCGACCTCCTCACCGACCGCCGCATCGCCATCAAGGTCATCGGCCTCGGCGGCGCCGGCGCCAACGCGGTAGACCGTCTCAAGATGGAGAACCTCGACCGGCTCCAGATGGCGGTCATCAACACCGACGCCCAGGCCCTCGCCGCCTCGCCCGTGCAGGACAAAGTCCTCATCGGCGCCGGTGTCACGCGCGGCCTCGGCGCGGGCGCCGACCCCGATCTCGGCCGTCAGGCCGCCGAGGCGGACCGCGAGAAAATCGCCGCCATCGTGAAGGACTGCGATCTCGTCTTCCTCGTCGCCGGCATGGGCGGCGGCACCGGCTCCGGCGCCGCGCCCACCGTCGCCGAAATCGCCGCCGAACAGGGCGCCGTGGTCATCGCCTTTGTCACGTTGCCCTTCAGCTTTGAGGGTGGCCGCCGCGTGAAACAGGCCGACGAAGGCCTGCAGGCGCTCCGTAAGGTGTGCGACGCCGTCATCCCGCTCCCGAACGACCTGCTCCTTCAGGAAGCCGCCGAGGGCGAGACCGTCCTTGACAGTTTCGCGCGCGCCGACGAGTGGATCGGCCGCGGCGTGAAGTCGATCTGGTCGATGATGTTCCGCACTGGCCTGATCAACCTCGACTTCGCCACGCTTCGCCAGGCCTTCCACACCCGCGGCGGCAAGACCCTCTTCGGCCTCGCCGTCGGAGCCGGTGCCGATCCCGTCGCCGAGGCGCTCGACAACCTCAAGACCTGCCCGCTCCTCTCCACGCCCGAGTTCGCCCGCAAGGCCGACCGCCTGTTGGTCAACATCGTCGGCGGCACCGATCTTTCCCTGCCGAAGGTCAACGAGATCATGGCCGCGGTCACCGAGCAGTTCGGCAAGGAGGCCCACGTGATCATGGGCGCCGTGATCGATGAAACCTGCCAGGGCCGCGTCGAGCTGATGGTGCTCGGCACGAGCGATGTCGGCGCCCGCGTTTTCACGCCACGCCGCGCGCCCGCCGCGCGCGCCCGCGTCGCCGCGCCCGCCGCCCCGGCTTCGGCGAATCCGGCCGATCCTATCCTTGCGGTTTCGACTTCGGATGCCGCCGCGCCCGCCGCCGAAGCCGAGCTCGACCTCGGAGGCGAGGCCGCGCCGGCCAAGCCCGCCCGCAAAGGGCGCGTCGCCGCGTCCGTCGTCTCCGCCGACCAAGTGGAGCTGAGCTTTGGCGAACACGAGACCCGCGGCAGCTTCGAGAAGAGCGACCGCAACCTCTTCGAAGGCCAGGACCTCGACGTCCCGACCTATCTCCGCCAAGGGCTGAAGTTGCATCTCTGACCGCGTGGATGCGCCGGCTCCGCGGTTTCGCCGGCCGAGCCGGTTGCCCGGCCAATAGGATGAACCGATGAGCCGCGGCGAAACCGAAGGGCACAAGACGCTGAAGCGCCTCGCCTTCGAGTGGGCCGGTGCCGCCGGCTTCGGCTTCGTCGCCTGCGAAGTGCGCGTGCCGCGCTGCGGTTATCGCGCGGACGTGGCGGCCTTGACCCGAAAACCGGCCGCGCCCGACGCGCGCGCGGCCTTGTTCGAGTGCAAGCAATGCCGCGCGGACTTCCTGCGTGACCAGGTGGACGAACCCGCCGCGAAAGCGGAGCTGCGCGCCGTGGCCGAGCGGATTCGCGAGCTGCGCGTGTTGCTCGCGGTGCATCGTCCCGATCTGCGCCGCGGCGAATCGCTTTTCGCCGAGTTCGACAGCTATGATTTCGGCGAGATGAGACACGAGACCCTGCACGGCTTGGAGGCGGAGCTCGATGCGCTGCAACGAAAGCTGCTTACCGGGGTGAAGTTTTCCCGCCTGCACAAATACCACGCCGCCGATTTCCTCTATCTGGTGACGGAGCCCGGCCTCATGGAGCGCCACGAAGTGCCGAACGGCTGGGGCTGGCTTGAGCGGGAAGGGGATGCCTTGGTGCTTCGCGAACCGCCGTTGCGACACCAAGTGACGCGCGAGGGTCGCGCGATTTGGCTCGAAAAAATCGCGCTCGCGGGTTCCTCGGCCTCGCGGCGTCTGATCGGGGCCTCGTCCAAATTCACGAGGAGCGACTCCGGACACGAAAAGGCCCCGGTTGTTTAACCAGGGCCAAATTGGCGGGATGGATGGGACTCGGCGACGACCGGAGGGCGGAGCGCTTGACACCCGCGTGGAGCCGCGAAGCGGCGGGGTCGCGGCTCGAGGTCCGTCGCGAAAAACAGGAAAAGCCACGCGGACACGAAAAGGCCCCGGTTGTTTAACCGGGGCCAAAATGGCGGGATGGACGGGACTCGAACCCGCGACCTTCTGCGTGACAGGCAGACGCTCTAACCAGCTGAGCTACCACCCCGGAATGGGAAAGGAGTGCGGACCGTAGAATCCGGCGCCTTTCGGTCAAGGGCTTTTTGGAGGAATTATTTGGGCGACGAAAAAATCTTCGGCGTGCAGCTCTCCAAAACTCGACGCCACAGCGCCGTTTCCCCCGGCAAGCCGTGCATATCCAGTGCCTTGGCGATCTCCTCTTCGCTCGGCTCCCGCACGTTGTGTTGCGGGTCCGCCGGCCATTCGGGCCGCAGCCG
>CBIHRE010000468.1:0-4473 GCA_966212385.1 uncultured Akkermansia sp.
ACCCTGGCGAGGGCGGCGCGCGGCTCCTTCATGGCCCAGGCGCGGGCGTTGGCGCCGAGGGCGACGCGGCGGTCGGCGGGGCGGAGGTCGAGCTTGGCGAGCGACGCGGAGGCGGCGGCGGGATCGGCCTCGGCCCATACCGCGAAGAGCGTGCCGTAGGCGTCCTGACGCTGGCCGAGGGGCAGGAGGGCGACGAGCGGGAGAGCGGCGCGGGGATTCTGCGCGGCGAGGAGGGGCAGGGCTATGCGGAGGGCGTCGGCGCGCACGGCGCCGGGGGGGAGTTCTTTTATCCAGGCGACGGCGCCGGCGAGATCGGCGTGGAGCCAGCCTTGGAGCGCGCTGAGCATGAGCTGGTCGCGGAGGGACGAGTTGGGAAGCGAGCCGACGAAGTCGATGGCGGCGCGCGGATCGCCCTCGGCCCAGCGGGCGAGGAGGGTGCGGCGCAACTCGTCCTGGGTGGGCGAGAGGACGAATTCACGCAGGGCGGTGAGGACGCGGCCGAAATCGGCCGGGGAGAGGCGGGCGAGAAGGACGTCCCACTGCGCGGTGCGGCGCCAGATGCCGCGGCGGCATTCGTCGGCGAGCTGGGCGATGATCTGATCGACGGTGAGCTGTGGGACGGAGGCAGCGAGCGAGCCGGCCGGGGCGGCGTCGAGGCGGAGGATCTCGGCGGAGCGGGCGGCGGCGGGCGCGGGGGCGAAGCGACGGTGGCCGAGGGCGAAGCCGCCGACGAAGACGGCGAGGAGGCAGGCGATGAAAAGCGGGGTGGGGCGCATGGGAGCGAGGGGCAGGGAGCGGGGAGCTAGGAGCCGGAAGTCGGAGGCGGCGCGGAGGGGCGGGCCAAGGGGGCGGTTTCGAGGGCGGAGAGGTCGGCGAGGGCGGCGGGGTGGCCGGGAGAATCGGCGAGGACTTGGCGGAAGGCGGCGGCGGCTTCGGCGGGGCGGCCGGCGGCGAGGAGGACGCGGCCGAGGCCGTGGCGGGCCTCGAAATCGTCGGGGTGGCGGGCGAGGTGGGTTTGGAGCGTGGCGGCAGCGTCGGCGAAGCGGCCGAGCTCGAGCTGGGTTTGCGCGAGATCGATGCGGGCCGGGTCGAGGGCGGGGGCGAGGCGGAGGACTTCGCGGAGCTCGGGCTCGGCGTCGGCGACGCGACCGAGGGCGAGAAGAGCGGGGGCAAGGGGGTGGCGGTGGGGGGCGTCGGGGGGGGGGGCGGCGGGGGCGGGGGGGTGGTGCGGCTGGGCCTCGTCGACGCGGCCGGAGGTGGCGCGGAGGAGGGCGAGGTTGTGAAGGGCGAAGGCGTGGGCGGGAGCGAGGGCGACGACGCGCTCGAAGCAGGCGGCGGCCTCGGAGGGGCGCTCTTCGGCGAGGCGGACGAGGCCGAGGTGGTAATGCGCCTCGACGTAGTCGGAGTGGAGGGCGAGGGCGCGTTCGAGGTGCGGGCCGGCTTCGGCGGGGCGGCCCTCGGCGAGGAGGCGACGGGCGAGGAGGAAATGCGCCTCGGCGAGTTTGGGATCGAGTTCGAGGGCGCGGCGATAGTGCGCGGCGGCCTCGGCGGGGACGCCGGTGGTTTCGAGGGCTTGGCCGAGGTCGGACCAGGCCTTGCCGTCGGTCGGGGTGAGTTCGGTGACACGGCGGAAAAGGGCGAGGGCCTCGGCGGGGCGGCCTTGGGCGAGGCGGGCGTTGGCGAGGTTGGCGAGGGCGGAGGGATGGTCGGGTTTTAGCGAGAGGGCGCGTTCGAAGCAGGCGACGGCGGCGTCGATGTGGCCTTCGCGCAGCTCGAGGGCGCCGAGGTTGTTGTGCGCCATGAAGGTGGTCGGGCTGCGGGCGATGGTGGTTTCCCAGAGGGTGCGGAGGTCGTGGTATTGGCGGGATTGGCGCCAGCTAAGGGTGGCGAGGCCGAGGAGGAGCGCGCCGCAGAGAACGGCGGGGAGGGTGGCGTGGACGGCGCGGAGACGCGGGGCTAGGCGGGCGAGGCCGGCGCCGGCGAGGGCGGCGGGGCCGAGGAGGGCGACGTAGACGTAGTGGTCCGCCACGAAGGTGTAGCGGAAGGTGTAGAGCATGAAGAAGCCGAGGAGCGGTAGAAGCGTGGCGGCGAAGAAGACGAGGGCGGCCTCGGGGCCGTGTCCGAGGCGGCGGCGCAGGGTGAAGACGGTGGCGGCAAGGGCGAGGGGGGGGAGGAACCAGGCCCAGGCGGCGGGCGATCGTGCGTCGATGGTCCAGAGCGGATAGATGAAGGTGAGGTCGGCCGGCCAGAGAAGCTTGCCGAAGTAGAAGCAGAGGGCGCGGGTGGCGATGAGGACGCGGTCGACCGGGCCGTAGAAAAACTCGGCGCCAACGGTGCCCTGTTGGTGGCGCTCCCACCAGATGGAGACGAGGCCCATGGCGAGGCCGAGGAGGACGAAGGGGGCGATCTGGAGCCAGCGGGCGAGGTTAAGCGGGCGGCGGCGTATCCAGAGGATAAGAACGAGCGCGGCGGGGAGGGTGCAGGCGGTGGTCTTGCTGAAGAGGGCGAGGGCGTGGCAGGCGAGGGCGGCGGCGTAGACCCACCAGCGGCCTCGATCCTCGCGTTCCACGAAGCGGAGCCAGGCGAGGAGGGCGAGGAGGCTGAAGAAGAGGGACTGGACGTTCTTCAGCTCGGTGATCCAGGCGACGGACTCGACCTGGAGCGGGTGGAGGGCGAAGAACGCGGCGCCGAGCCAGGCGCCGGGGATGGCGAGGCGGCGGAGCAGACGCCACACGAGGAGGGCGTTGATCGCGTGCAGCACGATGTTGAGCCAGTGATATCCCCTGGCGTCGAGGCCCCACAGCGCGTGCTGCGCGCGAAAATTGGTGTAGACGAGCGGGAAGTATTGGGACGGCGAATCGGTGGAGAACCAGATGCGCGAGAGGCCGTCGGGCGCGGTGAGGAGCGGGTTGTGGGTGACGTATTCGTCGTCGTCCCAGATGAAGCCGGCGCGCCAGGCGGGCTGGTAGGAGAGGATCACGGCGCCGACGAGCAGGATGGCGAGCAGGAGGACGCGTCCCCACGGAAGGCGGGGCGCGGCGGTCTCCGATGTGTCGGCGCGGGACATGCGGCGGCTTAGTTGAAGGGGACGGGGAGGAGATCCCGGGCGCCGATGGAGCGAAGCCAGGAGGCGGCGGCGAGGCGGTCGGTGCGTATCCATTCCTCGGCGACGGTGCGAATGGCGTCCTGGCGGAGCTCGGGCTGGTTGATGGCGACGGCCCAGCGGGCGGCGGCGGCGGGGCGGTCGCGGGCGGCGGCGTGGACGTAGGCCATGGCGGCCTGCTCACGGGCGCCGTCGGGGGGAAGGCTGCCGAGCCACTTGTCGGCGGCGGCGGGATCGAAACGCGCCCAGTTGGTGGCGACGGCGGAGAGGGCGGAGTCGCGGAGTTCGCCGGGGGGGAGTTTTTCGGACCAGCCCGCGGCGGCGTCGGGGTCCATGTCGGCCCAGACCAAGGCGGCGCTGACGAGGGCGGAGGCGGGGACCTCGCCGGGAGGGAGCTTGGCGGCGATGTCGATGGCTTCGCGCGGGGCGATTTGCGCGTAGTAGGAGACGAGGTTCGAGATCAGCTCGCGGCGGAGCGGGATGGGCGGGAGGTCGGCGGCGCGCGCGAAGGCTTTTTCCGGATCGAGGCGAGACCAGGCGAGGGCGATGTCGTTGGCGACGACGGCCTGGTTGTTGTCGCCGGCGATATCGAGGGCGAGGTCGAAGGCGGCGGCGGGATCGATGTGGGCGAGGCGGGTGGCGACGGAGAGAAGGGCGTTTTCGCGAGCGGGGCCCTCGGGGAGCGAAGAGGCCCAGGCGGCGGCGGCGGCGGGAGCGAGGCCAACCCACTCGGCGAGGGCGGAGTCGAGGACGCGGGCGCCGCCGTCGTCGGCGGGGAGGGAAGCGGCCCAGGCGACGGCGCCGGCGGGGTTGGTTTTGGCGAGGCTGGAGGCGAAGGTCTGGAGAGCCTGGGTGCGCTGGGTGCCTTCGGGGAGGGACAGGGCCCAGGCGCGGGCGGCCTCGGGGTCTTTTTGAACGAGGCCGTCGACGATGTAGGGGATGGCGCGGTTTTGGAGTTCGCCGGGCGGGAGCTGGGTGATGAAGCGAGCGGCGACCTCGGGGTTTTCGCCGGAGAGGTAGTCGCCGACGTGGTTGAGGAGGTGGTTACGCTCGTCGCCGGCGGGGACGTCGCGGAGGTAGGCGAGGGCGGTCTCGGGGTCGCGGCGCGAGATCTCGGTGAGGACGACGGAGAGGGCGTGCTGGCGGACGAAGCCGGGGGGGAGGTTTTTCGCGGTGGAGAGGGCTTGTTGCGGCTGATCGGCGGCGATGCGTTCGAGGACGGCGCCGACGAGCTCGGGTTTGACGGCGCCGGAGGGGAGGGCCTGGGCGTAGGCGAGGGCGGTGGCGGGGTCGGTGTCGGCCCACTTGTCGACGAGGTCGCGGAGGAGGATGTTGCGGTGGCAGCCTTCGGGTTCGCGTTCGTAGCAGAG
>CBIHRE010000469.1:0-4452 GCA_966212385.1 uncultured Akkermansia sp.
TTTCGGTGAAACGCCCTTAAAATCCTCGGATTTCGTCCCGGAGTAATTCTGCGAAGCGGCGCGTTTTTTCGACGTTTCCCGGCAAGGCGAAACGCCGCGAGCGCTCGTTCGTTTGGCTGCAAAACGCACCTGTTCCGATGGCGGCGCTTCGAGCGATCAAACATCGCAGGCTGTTGTGAATAAGCCGCATGTGATCGCGCGGGTGCGGCTGGCATCGGACATGCGAAGTGAGGTCCAGCGCGACGCCCGCAACGCATGCGGCGCTTTGCGTCCAACCCAATCCCGCCATGAACAAGATGCTTTCCCTCGTATTTCTCGTCGTCGGAGCCGTGTTGCTGGTCTTCGGGCTAAACTCCTCCGATTCCGTGGCCTCCTCTGTCAGCGAGGCCGTCACCGGCACGCCGACCGACAAGAGCATGTGGCTCATCGTGCTCGGCGCCGTGGGCGTGGTGGCGGGTGGCGTGGGTTTTTTCGCCGGCCGAAAGAGCTGAGCCGCCGGGTCTTCGTCCATCCCGCCCGTCGCGTATCCATGTCGTGAATATCTGTCATTTCACCAACACCTTTCTCCCCCATGTGGGGGGAGTGGCGCGCGCGGTGCAGACCTTGCTGGAAGACCAGCGGGAGGCCGGCCATCGCGTGCTCGTGGTGGCGCCCGAGTTCGCCGAGGGAAAGGCGCCGGCGCGGGTCGAGCGCTCGGTCGTGCGCATCGCGGCGCTCACCCATTTCAACGACAGCGATTTCTCGGTGCGCCTGCCGCTTGCGGCGGCGCTCGAGGATCGTCTCTCGGAGTTTCCCGCCGATCTCATCCACGCCCACCATCCCTTTCTGCTCGGCGACACCGCGTTGCGCGAGGCGGCGAAACGGGGCGCGCCCGTCGTTTTCACGCACCATACGCTCTACGAGCACTACACGCATTATCTGCCGATGCAGAGCGAGACCGCGGGGGATTTCGCGGCGGAGGTGGCGACGCGTTTCGCCAACCGTTGCGCGGCCGTCGTGGCCCCGAGCCGGAGCGTGCGCGATTTGATCGTGGCTCGCGGCGTCGAGACGCCCGTCCACGTCATCCCCACCGGCATCGACACCCGCCTTCTCGCCTCGGGCGACGGCCTCGCGGCACGCGAGACGCTGGGCTTGCCGCACGACGCGCCGGTGATCGGGCATCTGGGACGCCTGGCGGAGGAAAAAAACCTCCGCTACCTTTCGGTCGCGATCGGCCAGGCCTTGCGCGCCCGGCCCGACGCGCGCGCCTTGATCGTCGGAGACGGCCCGGCGCGGCCCGACATGGAAAAAATATTCGCGGAGCTCGGTGTCGGCGCCCGGGTGGTTTTCGCGGGCAAGCTCACCGGCCGGCGTCTGCGCGACGCCAGCGCGGCGATGGATCTGTTCGCCTTCGCCTCGCGGTCGGAGACGCAGGGACTCGTGCTCGCGGAGGTGATGGCGGCGGGCGTGCCGGTGGTGGCCCTCGACGCCTCGGGCGCGCGAGAAATGATCCGCGACGGCAAAAACGGCCGCTTGCTGCCGGCCGATATTTCCGAGGACGCCTTCGCACGGGTGCTGGCCAACGGCTTGCGGCGCGTCGCGACGCGTCTTCGCTGGGCCGAGGCGGCGAGGCGGACGGCCGCCACCGTGGATCGCGCGCGCACCGGCCGGCGTCTCCTGTCGCTTTACGAGGAGGTGGTCGCGGAACAGGCCGGCGCGCGGCGAGGCTCCGTCCTGAAGCCCGCGCTCGCCCGCATCGTGACCGAAGGCCAGATCATCGCCGACAAGGCGGGTGCGTTTCTTCGCGCCGTCACCGGCGCCTCCGGCGCCGCGACCGCCTCGGGTGCGGAGTCCAGCTCCGCGGTCGCCTCCCCGGCCGGAACCGGAGCGGGCCTCGTGCCGGTCTCGTCGTCATGATCGGGCCGCTCGCGTCCCGGGTGGATGACTCCGCGCGGGAGGAGCCGCCGGATCGCGAAAAACGACGTGTAGCTGCGCGATGGGTCCGCGGCTTGAGTCGCCGGCAGATTGTGATCGGGGCGCTCGTCGGGCTTGCGGTGCTGGCTCTCGCGTTTGGCGGGCGGAATCTCGATCTGGATGGATTTCACGCCTGGACCAAACGGCTGCCGGCCACGGGCGTCGCGGCGCTCATCCTGCTGCTGCCGCTCGTCGGATTCCCGATCAGCGCCCTGCACCTGGCCGCAGGTTTGCGGTTCGAATTTTGGACCGCCTTGTCGATCGTGGCGGCGGCGACGCTGGCGCAGCACGTCGTGTGCTGGCTTTTGGTGCGCGCGCTGCCGCGGCGCTTTTTCGTCCGCCTCGAGCCGTGGCGAAAAAAACTGGAGGGCGCGGGTTACCGCGAGGCGGCGGTGCTTTGCTGCCTGCTTCCGGGCATGCCCTACACGGTGCAGCTATATCTGCTGCCCGTGATGGGGGCCCCCTTGCGCGTGCTTTGCTTGATCAGCGTGCCGCTGCACACGAGCCGCGCGACGGTGACGATCCTGCTCGGCACGATCAGCGATGATCTCAGCGCGGGGCGTCTCGTCGCCTTGGCCGCCTATTACGCGGTCGTTTTCACGATCTGCGCCTTCGCGCTCCGGCGCCTGAAACGGGCGCTGGGAGGCGTGGGCGAGACGGGGGCGGCGGTTCTCCGGTGATCGTTTCCGGAAAATCCTTCCGTCTTCGCGGGCGTGTCGCCGATGGCGGCGCCCAGTCCGTCCGCCTACACTTGGGCCCCGCCCTCCATGAGACTCTCTCCCGCCCATCTGCGTCGCTACAAGGACATCGCGGTCCTTTTGTTTAAATACGGACGCGGCGATCTGGCGCGGCACATCCGGCAAAGCGGGGACGACCTCATCGCTCCGACGGAGGACGCCGGCGCGGGCGATGGCGCCGGGTCGGAGGGCGGCTCGCGGGCCGAGCAACTCGCGGGCGACCTCGAGCGCATGGGGCCGACTTTCGTCAAGATCGGCCAGATTCTGGCGGGCCGGCCGGATTTGTTGCCGGCCCCTTATCGGGACGCGTTGGCCCGCCTTCAGGACGAGGTCGCGCCGTTTCCGTCGGAGGAGGTCGAGTCGATTTTGTTTCACGAACTGGGCGTGCGCGTCTCGAAGGCGTTCTCGCATTTCGACCGCACGCCGCTCGCCGCCGCCTCGCTGGGGCAGGTGCATCGCGCGACGATGCGCGACGGACGCGAGGTGGTGGTCAAAGTGCAGAGGCCCGGGATCCGCGCGGTGATCGCCACCGACTTCGAGGTGCTGGCCGACGTGGCGGCCTTGCTCGAGCGGCACACGGAGGCGGGGCGGCTGTATCGGTTTTCGGAGCTGGTCGAGCAGTTCCGACGCACCTTGCGCGACGAGCTCAACTACGAGCAGGAGGCGGCGCACATGCGGCAGATCGGGCGCAGCCTCGCCGAGTTTCCCCGCCTCGATGTGCCGCAGCCCGTGCCCGACTACTGCTCGCCGCTCGTGCTCACGATGGCGCACGCGCCGGGTCGGAAAATCACCGCGCTCAGCCCTCTCGCCCGCATCGACCTCGACGGGGCTGGGCTCGCGGACGAGTTGTTGCGCGCCTACCTGAAGCAGGTGCTCGTCGACGGGCTGTTTCACGCCGATCCCCATCCGGGCAATATCTTCGTGACCGCGGACAACCACCTCGCGCTGCTCGATTTCGGCATGGTGGGGCGGGTGACCCCGGCCCTGCGCGAACAGCTGCTCAAGCTGCTCATGGCGATCAGCGAGGGCCGGGGCGAGGACGCGGCCGAGGTGTTGGAAGACATGGGGGAGAAGGCGGGGCGGGCGGAGACGGACACGCATTCGCTCGCGCGCGCGGTCGCCACGGTCGTCGCCCGCCAGCCCGAGGCGAATCTGCGGGACCGGGCCGTCGGCCGCGCCCTGTTGATGCTGGATTACCACGCGCGGCAGCATCATTTGCACCCTCCGCCCGAGCTGAGCCTGCTGGGCAAGACCTTGCTGCAACTGGACGAGGTGGGGCGCACGCTGGACCCCTCCTTCAAGCCCGGGGAGGCGATCCGCGGCCACCTCGGCGAGATCATGACCGCGCGTATCCGGGACGACCTTACGAGGGGAAACCTCTTCGGGACGCTTTTGGAGGCCAAGAACTTCGCGGCGGGCCTCCCGGCGCGGTTGAACCGGGTGATGGAGAACCTCGGCCGTCGCGAATTCGAGCTGACGGTGAATTCGCCCGAGACCGAGCAGTTGCTCGCCGGCATGCGCAAGATCGCCAACCGAATCTCCGCGGGCATCGTGCTCGCGGCGCTGATCGTGGGCGCGGCCCTGCTGATGCGCGTGGAGACGGATTTCCGGGTCTTCGGTTATCCCGGGCTTGCGATGCTGTGTTTCGCCGGCGCGGGCGCGGGCGGCGCCTGGCTCGTGATCGCGACCTTTCTTTCGGATGCGCGGGACCCGGCCCGCAAGCCGCGCGAGTGAGGGCGCGGGCCGGAAAAGCAAAACGACC
>CBIHRE010000470.1:0-4447 GCA_966212385.1 uncultured Akkermansia sp.
GTCGTCGCGCACGACCTGCGGGTTGTAGGTCGTGTAGAAGCGCGTGGTGGTGCCTTCGTATTTGTTTCCGGGGACCTTTTGGTTGGCCTTCAACGGGAGGTGGCAGCCGAAGCAGGACGTGGCCCAGGAGGTGTGGCAGACTTGGCAGCCGATGTTGCTGTTGGCGTGGGCGAGGTCGGACGGCGGGCGGAGGGAGGCCTCGGTGGTGGCGGCATCGAGGATCTTGAGTTTGCCGTCGGCGTCGCGGGGTGAGTCGGTGGGGAGCGGCTTGCCGTCGGCCGGGACGGGGACGGATCCCCAGGTTTTGCCGTCGCGGCGGAGGGTCTTGGCGTAGGCGGCGGCGGCGTTGTAGTGCTCGGAGGTGGGGTTGATGGTGTCGATCGTCTGCGGGACTTCCCAGACGAGGTTCTTGTCCATCATGGACTGCTGGTAGAGCTTCTTGCCTTCCCAGCGGAAACGCGGGCCGAAAGGCGTGGAGCCGGAGGCGAGGTCATTGGGGAGAACCTGGCCGTCCACGACGCGGCCGCCGGCGCCGGAGGTCTTGAGGGTGGGGCGTTGGTCGATGGTGCCGTGGCAGTCGATGCACTCGATGGCGGTGACGGCGCGGGGCTCGGCGTAGAGGAGGCCGTTGCCGTGGATGTCGGTGGTGAAATGGCAATCCACGCACTGCATGCCGCGGGCGAGGTGGACGTCTTTGAGGTGGACGGCCTTCTTGAACTTATCCGGGTCGTCGTGGGGGATGACTTGGTCGTCGAGGGTGAGGAGCTTGCCCTCTTTGTCTTTCTTGAAAACGGCGCGGAAGATCCAGCCGTGGCCGTGGTAGTCGGCGAACTGGGTTTCCTTCAGCTTGGGGTTAAGCTCGGCGACTTTTTCGACGAAAGACGGGTCGCGCCAGAGGCCGCGGGCGGCGGCGGCTTCGGGGGTCTTGGTAGCGAGCTCGACCTGCTCGGCGTCGGTGGGGTCGTGCTGCTCTTTTGGATACATGAACGCGCCGTCGGATTCCTGATCCCACCAGGTGTAGCCGAGGAAGGGGTTCACGAAGAGGTTACCCTGGTGCATGTGGCAGTTCATGCACTGGGAGCTGGGGATGCTGCGGGTGAACTGGTGTTTGATCGGGTGCCCCTTCTCCTTCTTGGAGATCATGGGGTCGGCGGAGAAGGAGAGGCCTTGGTGGCCGTATTTCGCCCAAGGGCCGGAGTTGGTGGGAGAGCGGTCGTTGGCGTAGGGGACGTGGCAGGCGGTGCAGCCGGAGGAGCGGTAGTCGCCGGGGTGGTTGTTGGAGCCCATGAAATCGAGCATGGGGTCGTGGAGGCGGGTCTTCTGGAGATTGAGGTAGACCGGATCGATGCGGTTGTTGGTGCCGAGGCCGCGTTCGGAGAGGCGGCGGGCGGGGCGGCCGGGGGCTTCGAAGGCGTTGGGGTTGCCGAGCTCGGTGATCTTTTCGCCGCCGCGTTCGAAGATGCGGAGGATGTTGGAGGGCTGGCCGACGGCGAAGCGCGGGAGCGGCTCGATGAAGGGGAGGATGCCCTGCTTCAGCGTCATATCTTCGGTGACGGGAATGGGAGATTTAAGGAGGAGCGGGATGCCGTCGGGGCCGTAGGCCTGGCCGTAGCGCGGGTTTTTCTGCGGGGTGGCGCCGTTGTTGTAGAGGGCGGCGCCCCAGAGCATGGCGCCGTGGCGCATGATGGAGTGGCCGACGTGGGCGTTGATTTCGGAGTGGCAGGCACCGCAGGCCTTGTCGGCGACGCGGAGGTCGCCGGGGTTGACGAACCGGATGAACTCGGGGGACTCGTGATTGAGGAGGACGGAGGAATCGTTTGGGTTGGCGGAGGACGGCCAGTGATCGGGATTGCGCGGGGCGACGTGGGCCTTGCGCATGGTGAGGCCGGGGGTGGGGTCGCCGCCGTGGCAGTCGACGCAGCCGAGGACGACGTGCGGGGATTGGTGCATGTCCTCGATGTTGGCGTGGCACTCGATGCAGCCGGCGGATTTCTGCGCCGCTGCGGCGTGGGATTGGTCGATGAGCGACGGAGGGGGCGGCGCGGTGACTGGTGATGGGTGATGGGTGATTTGGGCGGTAGTGCTGGGGCCGGTGATGCCGAGGGCGGCGTGGGGATCGGAGGGGACGGACGTGGCGGAGGCGACGAGGCGCTCGGCTTCGGCGGACGGCGTGAGAATGACGAGCGTCGCGACGGCGAGGGCCCAGCCGGCGGCGAGGACGAGGGCGAAGCGGCGGAAGAGCGGTTTGCGAAGCGCGGAGGTCACGG
Source organism: uncultured Akkermansia sp. (assembly GCA_966212385.1). Lineage (GTDB taxonomy): Bacteria > Verrucomicrobiota > Verrucomicrobiia > Opitutales > Opitutaceae > IMCC26134_A. The sequence continues at coordinate 2,268 of CBIHRE010000470.1, forward strand.
AGATGGGAGGGGCGGGTATGATCCGACTGAGTGGACTGATCCGACGGATCTGACCGATCGGCAAAAACTAGTAGGTGAGCGTGATGGCGAGGGTGGCGCTGTGGAGGCGGTCGTCGGGCTGGGGGGCGGTGTTGCCGAAGCCGGGGACGACGGGGACGGTGTTGCGGTAGATGTCGTCGAAGCCGCGGCCGGGTAGGAAGAGAGCGTAGCCGGCGGAAACGATGATGTTGTCCGTGAGGAGCGGGCGCCACTGGAAGCCGATGGAGAAATCCATGCCGAAGTCTGAGTCGACCTGGTTGGTGAGGAGCGCGGTCTGGATGGTCTCGGTTTCGGCGAAGCGGATGTGGTTCGCGTTGAGGAAGGCGCGGACGCGGGGGGTAACCTCGATGTCGGTGCCAAGGCCGAAGAGGATGACGCCGGGGTTGACGAAGTTGGCCTGGCCCTGGGTTTTGCTGGTGCGCAGGTTAGGCAGGACGGAGAAGCGCTGTTTGGCGGCGACGCCGGTGCCGGCGAGGTTGAAGCCTTGGCGGACGAAGTAGCTGAAGGGGCCGCCGATGAAGTTGGTGTTGTCGACGATGGAGTCGAAGCCGGTGGCGGTGCCGTCGGTGGGATCGGAATCGCCGGTGGCGTAGAGGGCGGAGGCTTTGTAGCGGATCCAATTCTGGTCGTAGCTCACCTCGAGCGCGGCCATGGCGGCGGAGATGTTGACGGGGCGGCCGGCGAGGCCGTTGAGCTCGTCGGTGCCGAAGGCGTAGTAGGCGGCGTGGTTGATGTTGAGGCGGCCGATGTGGCCATCGCCGGCCCAGCCGAGGTAGCCGACGTCGACGTCGTGGGGGGCGACGGTGCCGAGGGGGGCGGGGCGGACGATGCCGCCATTGGTGTCGTAATAGGCCTCGCGAGCGCCGTGGTCGAAATTGCCGTGGAGGGAGACCTGCGCGGTGTAGCCTTTGACGAGGAAGTCCTGGCGGTAGAGGTTGGCGACGGCGACGATCTGGTCGCGGCCGTCGAGGGTGTTGAGCTCGGAGTTGGTGTCCTTCTCGAGCATCGAGAAGAAGGCGGCGTTGTATTGGAGGCGGTTGTTGTCCTGGTTGCCGAGGAGGCGGACGCCGAGCTGGGTGTCGTTGAAGATGAAGCCGCGGAAGTCGGTATTAAAGGTCTGGATACCGGCCTTGACGGCGACGAAGTCGTAGTTGGGCGACAGGTCGGCGATGTGGTATTCGTAGAAGGCCTCCTGGAGGGCGAGCCAGGTGTCGGTGCGGCGGGTGGGGGAATCGTTGCCGCCGGAGGGGAATGCGGGGTCGGGGTTGAGGATGCCGGCCTGGTCGGTCTCGACGGAGTTGTAGTTGGCGACGAGGCGGATCTTGAAGGTCTGGTGGGGCGGTTTGTAGACGGTTTCGCCTTGGAAGAAGACGACGTCGAGGGCGAGATTTTGGACGAAGACGGTGGAGCCGTAGCTGCCGAGGAAGTCGTATTGGCCGGGGGCTGAGGCGCTGTTGCCGCTGGGCTGGGGTAGGTCGCGGTTTTCGTAGACGGTCTCGGAGGAGGCGGTGAGGGCGAGGAACCAGTCCTGGCCGTGGATGGGGAGGTCGCCTTTGAGGAGGCTTTGGCGATACCAGTGCCAGGTCTCGGGCTCGGGGTGGGCGAAGGGGGACTCGTTGGTGTCGCCGGCGGTGTAGCGGCGCCACGGGGTGAAGCCGGGGTCGCGCCAGCGATCGGGCATGGGCTCGGTGTTGGCGGGGCGCGAGGACGGATCGGCGGCGCTCGAGTAGGACTCGGGGGCTACCCAGCCGTGGCCGTGGTGGGCGGGAATGTAGTCGGTGGAGCGGACGCCGGAGCGGGGGAGGGGCTCGGGAAAATCGGAGGCGAGCGGGGTGACGTCGGCGGGATTCGAAGTAAGCGGGCTGGCCTCGGTGGAGAGGCGCGGGCGTTCGGTGGTGGCGGGGTAGGCGGGGGCGGGCTCGGCGGCGGGGGGAGGGAGCGCGGGGTCTTGCGAAAAATAGGCGGCGGGCGGGACGGCGGGGGTGGGCGGAGGCGTGCCGGGGTCGGGGTTGAAAATCGAGGGAGGGGCCGGCGAGGGTTGAGCGGGTCGTTCGACGCGGACGGAGGGACGGCCGGGAGCGGGGCGAGGCGGGAGCGGCGCGCCGGGATCGGCGGGCGTGTCGGAGGGTGCGGCGGGGGGC
>CBIHRE010000471.1:0-4426 GCA_966212385.1 uncultured Akkermansia sp.
CGAGGGTGCGCGCGCCCCAGGCGATGTTGCCGTAGTTGGGGAAGGTGCGGAGGCAGTTAAGGCCGAGCGGATTGAGGAGGCCGTTTTCGGCGTCGTTGAGCTTGTAGACGGGGCCTTGGACGCCGACGAGGGACGCCTCGGTGCCGGCGGGGGCCTTCCAGATGCCGCGGTTGCCGTCGATGCGGGCGTAGAGGCCGGCGATGACGCCGGAGGGGGCGAAAGTGCGCGGCTGGAATTCGTTGAGCGGGTCGGGGAGGCGCAGACGCGGGAAGTAGGCGGCGGCGTCCTTGCCGGTTACAGCGAGACCGATGGACTTCCAGTCGGCGGCGGCGGCGGGGTTGTTCACCTCGGGCGGCGGGTCGACGAGGAGGAAGGCGCGGCGGCGTTGGCAGTAGACGAGCGCGGCGGAGAAGATGGCGTTGGGATCGACGGTGGAGTCGAGCTTGGCTGGGTTGCCGACGGTGGCGCGGGTGGCGTCGGGAATGACGAGGAGATTGAAGAGGTCGACTTTCTCGAGGGCGTAGATGCCGGTGAAGGCGGCCTCGTTGCCGACGAGAGCGGCGGTGTCGGGGAGTTTGGTGCCATCTTTGCCGAGGACGGGAGTGTCCTGGAACGCGGTGTTGTCGCGGCCTTTCCCCAAGAGGTAGCGGGAGACGTTGGTGGCGGTGGAGGGCAGGTTGTTTAGCTTGAGCGTGGCGAGGATGCTGTTGGCGGCGCCGGCGGCGAAGCTGAGCTTTGCGTCGAGGGCACCGAGGGACAGGGGGAACTCGGCCCAGATGCGGAGGCCCTTGCCGTTGGCGCTCGGGACGACGCGGATGGAGGCGCCGGGCACGAGGGCGCGGACGGCGGCGGTGAGTTTGCGCTCCACGAGGCGGGAGAGGCCGAGGACGGTGGTCGGGAGCGGTTCGCCGGTGGCGATGACGACGACGTTGAGCGCGTTGATGACGTTGCCGGAGGGCAGGTCGGCGGTGATCTTGAGCTGGTAGTCCTTGTCGTTTTTGAGGTCGGAGATGGTGATGTCGCCTCCGACCACGCCTGTCTGGGCGGGCGGTTTGGCGGTGGCGTCGGGCACGGCGACGGAGACGAGCTTGGAGCCGCTGTCGGGGTCGTTTACGACGGCGACGACGTAGTTGGGCTTGGTCGAATCCATCGTGACGCCGGGGAACTCCTCGACGGCGCCGGTGGCCTGGTCGGTGATGACGAGATTGAGGGCCTTGGCGTCACCGGAGAGGTGTGCGACGTCGACGGTGACGGCGTTGCCCCAATCTCCCTTGCTGAGGGCGGTGAACTTGAGCGCCTCCTTGTTGTCGACATCGAGGGCGATGATCGAGGCCGCGGCGGCGTCGGTCTTGGGCACGCGGACGACGACAGCTTCGCCGCCGCCGTTCGAAAAGAAGTGCTGGACCGCGTAGCTCAGCTCGCTGTCCGCGGCGAGACCGCCAAAAGCGCGTTCGAAGTCGGCAAAGCTGAAGACTCGGATGGCTTGGTTGTCGAAACCGCGGGCGGTGTAACCGACGAAGGCGGTGATCGAGGTGGCGACGCCAGAGATGGTCCGCACGCCGCTGGGGATTTCCTGCACATAGACGCCGGGATAGGTGGGCTGAGCCATAACCGATTGTCCTTATTTTGGTTGTGTATTGCGAGGTGCGCCTTGCCGCCTCGTCGTGAGGGCCAATTGCAACTCGATGCGGGTATGTGGAGTTGCGTAGGTAAATCGCGTCAATTATGTTTGGGCAAATCCCTTACTTTAACAATTTTCTCTCACAACTACCTAAGTAATCGCTTGATGCGGCCATCCCGTTAAAGAGATGCGAATCCAGAGCCGAAAACTAGGCGAGGATCCGGCTTTTCGCGGGGCCTAAAGACCGCGCTATCAACGGATGCATTTTCGCGCGTGGAGCTTAGGTTTTGTAGTTTAATAATAACTACAAATAATCGTGCATGTCCCGGAACCGGAAGTCCTCGGGGCGCGTTGACCTGCGGCAAAGATCGAGTTTTAGCGCGGCCCTCACTGGGGCGAGTGCGCTCGGGTGCCAAGGCAAGCGGTTTCGACAGCCCGCGGGCCCCGATAAATATCGACGAGTATTCCACCGATGGCCTGTTTCACGAATGGAAAAGGCGAGCATTGATGGCTCCGTGCCGAATAGAATTGGATTAAGCTGCATTATCCCATGGGTTTCCATTTACCGGGCGTGGTCTTCACTCCGCGTCTTGACAAGGCGAGACGAGACCCGCTTCCTCCCCAGCCCCAAGGTTTCGCCAGAGTAGCTCAGTGGTAGAGCAGAGGACTCATAAGCCTTTGGTCGCCGGTTCAATCCCGGCCTCTGGCACCACCTAAACCGCCTTTATCGTCAGAACCGCCCCAGCGAAAGCGGCCGACGAGTATTCGACAAAGCTATCGTGCGGCAGTCAGGCAGTTTGTTTCGGAAATGAATTCCGTGGGAATAGGCGTCGGATCGGTCACGCCAGACGGGACGTATCCGAGCCGGGCACGACGCAACGACAGCAACTCGTCCCTCCGCTCTGGAGATAATGAGCGAAAAGCCCACTCGACTCGCAGGCGATCCGAGGTTCGCAGTTCGCGGGAAAGGCAGGCGCGCAAGAACGCGCCTTCTTCGCCGCCGTTGCTCGTGAACATCCACGTCATACCCGCTTTGGACCCCGGCCACCGGGCGACGTAGGCCGGGTATGCGGCACGCCGGCCCGACTTGAGGACACGGTTTCTCGGCCGAAAGAAAATACCCACGAGGCCGGACCGGTTTCGCATGCCGGGGGACTTGAGCCCGGAGACGGGAGCGCCGAGGCTAGCCAAAACCGGTCGCAGCCAAAGGCGAGCAGCGGCCTCCGCCGCTTCCCAGCTACCATGACGACGCACGGCGAAACAGCGATAGAAGCGCCGACCGCCACGTTGAACCCTAGCCATCACGCAGCGCTCCCGCTCGTTGCGAGTGAGGTGGCGAAATGACGTCGGTGCCGTGCCCGCGAATACGGTGGCCGATGCGGAGCGTAATACGGTTGGAAGCGCGGAACTCATCGCGCGGTCAATCCCGACGCTCGTGCCAATTGATTTGTCCATGCGGGGGTGATGGCGAAGGGGCCGCAGGATAGATTCCTGCGAGCGATCATATCCGAGATCACGTGCCCCGGGGTCTGAAATGGCCTTTGCGAAGCGCTCAACACAGGCACGTGCGTATTTGCGCGTATCCAGACAAGCAAGTAAATCTTTGGCTAAACCCGATGGTATCCATCGGTTAAGAGCATGGGCGGTTAGTAGAAGACTTTGCGATCCAGCGAGCGATATTGGATCGCTTCCAACAGGTGATTCGCCTCCACACGTTCGCTGCCGGCCAAGTCCGCGATGGTGCGAGAGACCTTCAGGATGCGGTCGTAGGCGCGGGCGGAGAGCGATAGCTGTTCCATGGCCTGCTGGAGAAGGTCGCCCAGCGTGGAATCGAGAGGGATGTGCGCCCGAATCTGCGCGTGTGTCATGCGCGCGTTGCTCGTGGTGGGCGTGCCTCGGAAACGCGCCAGCTGGCGATCACGCGAGGCGCGGACCCGATCCGCGATCGCCGCGGACGTTTCCCCGGGAGCCTGACTGCGGAGATCGGCGATGGTGACGGCGGGCGCCTCGATGTGGATATCGATACGGTCGAGCAAGGGGCCGCTCACCCGGGCGCGGTAGCGTTGAACCTGGGGCGCGGTGCAACGGCATTCGTGGCGAGCATCGCCGAGGTAGCCACACGGGCAGGGGTTCATGGCCGCAACCAACATGAAGCCGCAGGGCAACGTGATTTTGCCCGCGCTGCGCGAGATCGTGACGTTGCCATCTTCCAAGGGCTGCCGAAGCACCTCGAGCGCGGAGCGTTTGAACTCGGGCAACTCGTCGAGAAACAGCACGCCGTTGTGCGCGAGTGAAATCTCTCCGGGACCGGGCACGCTGCCGCCTCCGATGAGGCCGACATCGGAGATCGTATGGTGGGGGGCGCGCACGGGGCGACGTCCCAGATGGCGGGCTTGGCCGAGCGTCTGGCCGGCGGCGGAGTGGATCGCGAGTATCTCCAACGCCTCCTCCATCGTCGGAGCGGGCATGATGGACGGCACGCGTTTCGCCACCATCGATTTTCCCGAGCCGGGCGGGCCGATCATCAGGAGATTATGATTTCCGGCCACCGCGACCTCGATCGCACGGCGCAGCGAGTGCTGTCCTTTGACTTCGGCAAAATCTCCGCCCGGTTCCGCTTCGGCCCGGCACGCCTCCAGCGCCGACGAGTGCCGGACGGGCTCGAGTTCGATCTTTCCGGAAACGAAACGAGCCGCCTCGTCGAGGGACCGTATCGGATAAATAGATACGCCGTCGACCAGGGCCGCCTCCGCGGCGCTTGCCGCGGGCCGGAGCAGGCCGCGGCAACCCAGGGAGCGGGCGAGA
>CBIHRE010000472.1:0-4405 GCA_966212385.1 uncultured Akkermansia sp.
CTTCGTCGGATCTCGAGACGCCACATGACGGTAGATGTTTTCCGTCATGATGATGCCGAAATCCACCATCACGCCGATGGCGATGAAGATGCCGGCGAGGCTCATAAGATTCGCGCTCACGCCGAGCAGGTGCATGACGAGAAACGCGAAGAGCATGCCGAGCGGCAGGCTGACGGCGGTGGCGAGGCTGGCGCGGATGTGGAGCAGGAAGAGCACGACCACGAGCACGGTGGTGACGATCGCTTCCTGAAGGTTGTCCACGACGGTCTCATTGGTCTCCTGGATGAGCTGCGAGCGGTCGTAGAAGGCGACGGGCGCGAGCCGCTCGGCGGCGAGGGCGGGGGCGAGGTCGGCGAGGTGTTTTTTCACGCCGTCGATCACGCGCTTGGGGTCCTCGTTGACGCGGAGGGCGACGATGGCGCCGACCTGCTCCTGCGTGGCGTCGGCGAGCAGGCCCTGACGGAACTGGCCGCCTAGCTGGACCTGGGCGATTTGGCCAAGGCGGACGCCGGCGCCTTTCATGCGGTCGCCGCGGATGACGATGTTTTCCACGTCCTTCACGGAGCGGATGAAGCCGGCGCCGCGGATCATGGTTTCGATGCCGCTTTGCTCGACGCTCATCGCGCCGACGTCGCGGCCGGCGGCGCGGACCGCCGTCATGAGTTGGTCGAGCGTGATGCCTTGCTCCTCGAGGCGCGTAGGATCGACGTCGATCTGGTATTCGCGGACGACGCCGCCGGCGGGCGCGACCTCGGCGACGCCGGGGACGGCGCGAAGGGCGGGGACGACGATCTGGTCGAGGACGTAGCGCTTCGATTCGGTGTCGCGCGGGCCTTGGAGCGTGAAGGCGTAGACCTGGCCCATCGCGGTGGCGTCGGGGCCGAGCTTGGCGACGATGCCGGAGGGGAGGACGCCTTGGATCTGGGAAAGGCGTTCGAGGGTGCGCGTGCGGTTTTCGTAGAGGTCGCGGCGGTCCTCGAAGATGACGTAGACGTAGCCGCCACCGTAGAGGGAGAGGCCGCGGACGGTTTGCACGCCGGGCAGGCCTTGGAGTTCGCGGGCAAGGCGCGAGGTGACCTGGCGGTCGACGTCCTCGGGGGATTGGCCGGGCCACTCGGCCCAGACGATGACCTGGTTGTCCGAGAGGTCGGGAATGGCGTCCACCGGCACCTGACGCCAGGCCCAGAATCCGGCGAGGGCGAGGCCGAGCGCGACGGCGAGCGTGATGAAGAGGTTGCGGATGGCGAAGGAGATCATCGCGAGGGCGGAGGGGCCGGAAAATTGGCCACAAAGAACGCAAAGAGCACAGAGGACGGCAGAGAGGGTTCTTTGTGCTCTTAGCGTTCTGTGTGGCTAAACTCAGTGGCTGTGGGCCGGGGCGGGGGCGGTGGCGCCGGCGGGGAAGAGGAGGCTCGGGGTGCCGGCGAGTTGGGCTTGGCTGTCGACGAGGAAGGCGCCTTGGGTGGCGACCTCGTCGCCGGGTTTCAGGCCGGAGCGAACGACGTAGAGGTCGTTGCCGTTTTCGTCTTCCAGGCGCGGGCCGAGGGCGAGCGGTGCGAGCTCGAAACGGACTTGGCCGGAGGCGTCGCGGGCGGCGATTTTCCAGGCGACGTTGCGCACGCCGGTGGAGAGCACGGCGGTTTTTGGCACGAGGGCGAACTCGCCCCAGGTGGCGCGGTTGGCGGGATCGGCGGGCTTGAGGTCGGGGCCGAGAACGACCTCGAAGCGGGCGTTGACGAGACTGCCGGGCGAAAGGACCGAACGCGCGCCGCTCAGGTGGATGCGCACCTCGCGGGCGCGGATGGAGGAGTTGATTTCGGCGGCGACGCGGGCGACCTCGGCCTTGAGCTGCGGGAGCGGGCCGGCGTCGTCGCTGTCGATGCGCACGGGCTGGCCTTGCTTGATCCAGTTGGCGCGGGTCTCGGGGACGTGGACGACGAGGACGAGTTTGTCGGGATCGACGAGGCGGAGGAGCGGAGTGTCGGGCATGACCTCGCGGCCGACCTCGAGGGTTTGATTCATCATCTCGACGTCGGACTGGAGGACCTGGCCGGCGAAGGGGGAATTGATGAGGACGGTGTCGCGTATCGGTTTTCCGGCGACGAGATCATCGGCGATTTCAGCGAGGTTCCAGCGGGCGAAGCGTTCGCGGAGGCTGGCGACGAGCGCGGCGTCGTTGAGCTTGAGCGCGGCCTGGAGTTCGCCCTGCGCGGCGATGACCTCGGGGCTGTAGAGCTCGACGACGGGCGCGCCGGCCTCGACCTCCTCGCAGCAGCCGTAGGTGGCCTCGAAGCGTTTCACGATGCGGCCGGCGATGCGCGGGATGACGAGCTTGGTGAAGCGGTGGTCGTAGTCCGCGGCGCCGTAGGCGCGGACGGTGGCGCGGGCGGGGCCGGAGCGGACGACGGAGGTCTCGAGGCCCATGCGGTGCGTTTGCTCCTCGTTGACCTGACCGGCGACGACCTTGGTGAGAGTCATGCCGCAGACGGGGCATTTGCCGGGCTTGTCGCCGATGAAGTCCATCATCGGGCAGGCCCAGCGTTCTCCGGCGGCGGCGGTCGTCGCGGAGGCATGGTCGTGTCCGGAGGCGGAGTGGAAAAGGGCCGAGGCGGGGAGGAGCGCGACGGTCGCGGCGCCGGCGGCGAGGCCGAGGAGGGCGACGGCCCAGGAGGGAAGGGAGCGCATGGCGGGAGGCGAGGGTCGCGGGCTATTTTTTCGGCGCGACTTCGTTGCGAAGGGCGTGCGGGCCGTAGCGGTCGGGGTCTTTGGCGAACTTGGGCGGGCAGGCGGAGCAGCCGAAGCCGACGAGCTTGCCTTGGTAGGTGGCGGGTTTGACCTCGGGGTCGACTTCCATGCCGCAGATCGCGCAGACGGTGTTCACGACGGCGGAGCCGTCGGATTTGGGATTTGAAATTTTAGGTTGGAGATCGCGGGTCGCGACTGCGGCACCGTTGACGGGCTCGGCGTAGGGATTGTGGAGGACGGTGCGCGCGCCGAGGGCGAGGGCGGCGCCGACGAGGAAGGTGACGAGAAAAAGGACGAAGGACTTCATGGCGTGAAAAGGGCGGCGGGGGCGTGGCGCCAGAGCTCGGCGCGGGCGGTTTTGGCGGCGGCTTCGGCGTCGATGATCTGGAGCTTGGCCTCGGTCTGGCGTTCGAGGATTTCGAGCACCATGAGCACGGAGGTCTCGCCGTTCATGCCGCCAGCGGCGGTGCCGGCGGAGCGGACGAGGGAATCGTATTCGGCGTCGAGGCGTGCGGCGGTTTCGTCGGCGAGACGGCGGGCGGTGGCGGCGAGGCGTTCGGCGCGTTCGGCGCGGGAGAGGGCGGCGCGGGCGCGGTGGCGGGCGGAGTCGGATTCGGCGCGGGCGGCGGTCTCTTCGGCGCGGGCGGCGCGTTCCTCGGCGCGGGCGTAGCCGCGGGAGCGGAAGGGAATCTCGGTCATGAAGGCGACGCCGACGGTGTCCATGTTGCCCATGGATTGCTCCTCGCGCTCAAAGCGGAGGCCGACGGCGGTCATGGGGCGGGCGGAGGCTCGGGCCATGCGGGCCATGGCGCGGGCTTCGTCGGCCTTGGCGGAGGCGAGGCGGAGCGACGGGAGGTTTTCGGGGTCGATCTCGGCGGCGGCGGGAGCGGAGTAGGGAGGGAGCGGGGCGTCGGGCGCGAGGCCGAGGCGTCCGCGAGCTTCGGAGAGGGCGTCTTCGGCCATGCGGGCGTCCTGCTCGACCATGAGGCGCATCGAGGCGATGCGGGTTTGGAGCGCGAGGCGGTCCGCGACGCGGCCGGAGCCGGAGGCGAGGCGGGTGTCGACGGCGGCGAGGACGCGTTCGGTGCGCTCGATCTGACGGGTGAACAACTCGGCGCGGGCGCGGGCGGCCTCGGCCTCGGCGAGGGCCATCGCGGTTTCGGCGCTCATTTCGCCGGCCATGACGGCGTAGTCGGCCTCGGCCATGGAGACGACGGCGGCGGCGCGGTCGCGGTCCGCGGCGCGTTCGCCGGCCTTGGGAAGCGGCTGCCGCAGGGTGATTTCCCACATCGGGTTTTCGTCGCCCATCGGTTCGCGGACGCGCGAGACCATGCCCTCGAGTTCGGGGTCGGGCAGGCGGCCGGCGGAGGCGGTGCGTGCGCGGGCGGCCTCGGCGCGGGCGCGGGCGGCTTGGAGCGAGGGGGCTTGGGCGACGGCGGCGACGAGGGCGGCGGCGGGCGGCGGCGAGGCCTCCTCGCCGCGAACGGAGGCGGAGACGAAGAGCACGGCCAGCAGAAGGAATGCGAGACGGCGCATGGGAGAATGGCGGGCGCGAAGGCGGGACGCCTCCGCGCTCTGCACACGGGCAGGATGCCCGTGCCACGTTGCCGGTTAGTGGTTGTGGCCGGCGTGGGCGTCGGCGGCGGGGGCGGCGGGTTTT
>CBIHRE010000473.1:0-4403 GCA_966212385.1 uncultured Akkermansia sp.
CTGGAGCTGGGACTTGAGGGAGGCGACGATCTGCTCGACCTCGGCGTCGTCGACGAAGGGGGCTTGGAGGCGTTGGAGCCGGCCGAGGCCGGGCGGGCAGTAGAGCATGTCGCCGCGGCCTTGGAGGGCCTCGGCGCCCTTGCCGTCGAGGATGGTGCGGCTGTCGATCTGGGAGCTGACCTGGAAGGCGATGCGGGTGGGGAAGTTGGCCTTGATGACGCCGGTGATGACGTTCACCGAGGGGCGCTGGGTGGCGAGGATGACGTGGATGCCGACGGCGCGCGCCATCTGCGCGAGGCGGGCGATGGGCGTCTCGACCTCTTGCGAGGCGGTCATCATGAGGTCGGCGAGTTCGTCGATGATGAGAACGATGAAGGGGAGTTTCGAGAAGCCTTCCGCGGCGGCCTTGCCGTTGTAGCCGGCGAGGTTGCGGACGTTTTTCTCGGAGAGGATCTGGTAGCGGCGCTCCATCTCGCGGACGAGCCACTTGAGGGCCTGCACGGCTTGCTTGGGGTCGGTGACGACAGGATGGATGAGGTGCGGGAGGTCGCGGTAGATGGCGAACTCGACGATCTTCGGGTCGATGAGGACGAGCTCGAGTTCGTCGGGGCGAAACCGATACAGCAGCGAGAGGATGACGTTGCTGATGCAGACGGACTTGCCGGAGCCGGTGGCGCCGGCGATGAGGGCGTGGGGGGCTTTGGAGAGGTCGCAGATGACCTGTTTGCCGGTGATGTCGACGCCGAGGACGATGGGGAGGTCGGCCTTGGTGTCGGACCAGGCGGAAGATTCGAAGGCGCCGCGGAGGGCGAGCGGGACGGAGCGGCGGTTGGGGATCTCGACGCCGACGAAGCTCTCGCCGGGGATGGGGGCCTGGATGCGGACGGCGTTGGCGGAGAGGGCGAGCGCGAGGTTTTTCTCGAGGGCGGCGATGGATTCTACGCGGACGCCGAAGCCGGGTTTGACGCGGAACTGGGTGACGCGCGGGCCGACGATCGAGTCGTAGACGAAGGCGTCGACGGCGAAGCTATCGAGCGTGGTCTGGAGGAGCTTTTTGTTGGCCTCCACTTCGTCGGCGGGGACCAGCTCCTGCTCGGCGGCGGTGGGAGCGCGGAGGTGGTCGAGCGTGGGGAGGCGATAGCAGGCGACGTCGTCGGCGGTGAAGGGAGCGGGGAGCGGGGAGCTAGGAGCAGGGAGCTCGGAGTCCGAAGCGGAGTGGTCGGAGCCGGAATTGGACTCGGAGGCGGCGGGATCGCCGATGGCGGCGATATCGGCTTGGCGCTCGCTGGTGTTTTTCCGGACGGAATCGAGGTGGTCGAGGGCGTCCTCGAGACGGTCGCGGTGGCGGGCTTGGAGTTTGGTGCGCTCCTCGCGGCGGGCGGCGAGTTCCTCCTGCCAGGCGGCGAGCGTGGCGTGATCCTCGGCGAGGGCGGCGTCGAGGGCGGCCGCGGCGACAGGGGACGCGGGTTCGACGGGGGGCTGCGAGGGCGTGGGCGAGGGAGCCGACATGAGGGGCGAGAAGGACAGGGGGCGCGATGAATCGGTGCAACTCTCCATGTGATACCCAAGGCGGGCGGGCAGGTCCCTGTGCCCGCTGCCTAAAGATCGAGCCACGGGCGGAGAGGCCCTGCCCGTTCACCTAAGGTCCATGAACTTCGGGTAATGTGTAGAGGCGCGGAGAGGCAACGTGGCGGGCCGAGGGACCGGCCCGCCCACCTGGGAAGCCAGCGGTGTCGCGCTCAGGGTGCGCTGAGGATGAGGGAAAAGTCTGTCCTCGAGTGGCCGTTTTCTACGCGGAGGAGGACGCGGTTTACGCCCTTCTTGAGGCGGACCTTGCGGTAGCCTTCGTCGAGGCGCCAGGACTTGTGCTGCTTGCCGCTCGCCCAGACCAACTGGTCTTCGATCCAGAGTTTGGAAAAATCGTCGCTGCCGACGGCGATCCAGACATCGCAGGCCTCGACGGCGCGGAGCTCGGTGTAGGCGTAGTAGATGATGTATTCGAGGCCGCGGGTCTTGAAGGCGAGGTCGGTGCCGCCCACAGGCCGAGGGTTGTAGCTGTCGAAGGGCGGGATGATGCGGGCTTCGGGAGATTGATAAAACTCCCAGCGCACGGGCTGGCCGCGTTTGCCGAGGTAGGTGGCGTCGAGGTCGACTACCAACTCAGGCGGGAACTGTTTGTCGATGTTGACGCGGCCTTCGTTGTCGAAGGGGCCGATCAAATACCAGCTGTCGACGAACATCCAGCGGCCGGGAACCATGCCGGGCCCGACGATGCGGCCGGGCGCGGCGGCGATCGTTCGAGTCAATCCCGGCGGGCCGGAACCCGGGCCGGAGCCGGACCCCGATCCAGATCCGAAGCCCGAGCCGCCGTTGCCCCGCCCGCCGCTTCCGGAACCGCCACCGCCGGCGCCGCCAGAGCCTCCGCGGCCACCGCCCTGGCCTGAGCCGCCCTGACCGGAACCGGCGCCGCCGCTCTTACCGCTCTTGCCGCCCGCGCCACCGGAGCCGCCGGCTGGCGCACCGGTCGCGTCTGCGGGGCCGGAATCGGCTTGGCCTTCGCCGAGGTTTCCGCCGGCGCCCTTGTCGGCCATGCCTTGGCCCGTTTCTTTGCCCGCGCCGAGCATGGCGAGGGTGAGGTCCTTCGCGCGTTCACCGTCGTCCTCGACGGCCATGCGTTCGAGCGCGAGACGGCGATCGGTTCCGGTGGCGAGGCCGCGCGCCTGATCGAGCATGGAGTCGGCGAGCGAGTGGATCGCCGAGATTTGGTTTTTCGCCTCGCCGAGGGCGGCGTCGTTGGAGCCGGCGAGGGCGGAGGACAGATCCGGGCGCTGCGCACGGGCGGAATCGGTCAACTCGAGCGCGTGTCCGAGCGGAATGCCGCGTCGCAACGCGAGGTCGGTCGCGCGGAGGCGGCGGTAGCTTTCGGCCAGTTCCTTTTCGGTCTGAACGGCAGACTGATAAAGCGTGGCCAGATCCTCCGATTCGGCGGGCGACGCGGGGGGCGGTTCCGCCGGAGCGGGGCCGGGCTCGGGAGCGGCCAGCGCGGATTCGAGCGCTTCGCTGGCGCGGGCTTGGAGATCGGCGGCCTCGGTCATCAGGGTCTCCGCCTCGGCGAGTTTTTGGGCGGCCTCGCGAGTAAGGGTGTCGGAGCCGCCGGCGAGGGGGGCTTGTTTTTCGGAGAACTTGGCGACGCGGGCGGCTTGCTCGGTGACGCGTTTTTCGAATTTGGCGATGTCGCTTTGGGACCGGGCGAGGTTCTTGCGGGCGTTGGCGGCGGCTTTTTGCGCGTCGGACAGGGTCTTCTTGGCGACGGTGGCGCGAGTCTTGTCGGTTTCGGCAAGCGCGGCTTCGGCGGCGGTTTTCGCGACGTCGGCCGCGGCGTCCAAGGCGGGGAGCGAAGCCCCGAGCCAGGCGGCGTCGGCCTTCGCGGCGGCGAGTTGGGTTTCGGCGGAGCTCAGCATCTCGCGGGCTTCGCGGAGATCGTCTTCCGCGGGTGCGTTTTTGCGCGCGAGCGAATCGGCTTCGGTGCGGAGACTCTCCGCCTCGGCGCGAGCCTGCGAGGCGCGGAGCTGGGCGGCGTTGGCGGCGCTTTGCGCCTGGTAGGCGCGTTCGTAGCGGGCGCCGGCACGGGCGAGGGATTCGAGGGCCTTGGCCTGGTGCGTCTGCGCTTCGCGGGAGGCGGCGGCGGATTCGGCCAACTCGGAGGCGCCGGGCGGTTTGCCGGATGACGACGAGGATTTGGATGCGCGTTGGAGCGCGGAACGCGCGGCGGACTGCGCTTTCGCGGCGTCTCGTTGGGCGGCGGCGATTTCGTCGGGAGAAAGCGCGGGGGATTTCGTCGCCTGCCGGTATTCTTCGCGTTTGGCGGCTTCGAGTGCGGCCAGTTCGCGGCGCGCGGCCTCCAGCGAGCGCAGGGCCTCGGCGGGGGTGGCCGGCGCAGGCGGCAAAGGCTCGTCGGCGGGTGCGCGCTCAGGTTCCCAAGCCGGTGTAGCGGAAGCGGGTTTCGCTTTCACGGAGGCGACGCGGTCGGCGGGTTGCCGGGCCAGCCAGACGCAGGCGATCACGTGGAGCGCCAGCGAGGCGAGCCAGCAGGCGGGCATGACGGTTTTGCGCGAGGGCATGGCCGGTGGGCGGAGCGAGGCGACGGGATGTCAGCGAGCTGTTTCCGGACGCGTGTGAAAACCGACGTGGCGCAGGCCCTCGAAGGCGCAGAGGTCGAGGATGCGGACGACGTCCTCGAAGCGGGCGCCGCGGTCGGCGTCGATGCGGACCTTGCTCTCGGCGCCGCCGCTACGGGCGAGACGGCGGATTTCCTGATGCAGGCGGGCCTTGTCGACGGGAGCGTTGGCGTCGAGGCGAGGCAGGAAAACCTGACCGGACCGATTTAACCCGATGACAAAGAC
>CBIHRE010000474.1:0-4402 GCA_966212385.1 uncultured Akkermansia sp.
CGCCTCCCAGGCGTGGCAGGCGGGATCGGGACGGAGCCAGTGTTCCTTCACGCGTTCGCGATCGGAGGGATGGATGAGGCGGAACCACATCGGGCAGGTGCCCGGCTCGGTGGCGATGCCGGTGAACTGCTCCCAACCGTCGACTTCCTGGATGACCCCGCGGGCGTCGGCGGTCCAGACGATGGCGGCGCTGGTGGTGATGAGGGTGCGATGGCGACGTTCGCTGCGGGCGAGTTCCGCGGCCATGCGGCGGGCCTCGGTGATGTCGTAGGCGTGCATGACGACGCCGACCACCTGGCCTGCGGCGTCGAGGTCGGGACGGTAGCTCACCATCACGTCGCGACGGCGACCGCCGCCGTGGATGACGTTTTCGTGGCTGACGGCGTGGCCCGCGAGGGCGTTCTGGATCTGCGGGCGGACCTGCGCGTAGGCCTCCGGGCCCATGAGCTCGCGGACGGTTTTTCCGGAGATCTCGCCGGCGCCGAGGCCGAGCCATTTTTCGTATTGGAGATTGTGGAGGACGAAACGCTCCTCGCGGTCGACGTAGGCGACCATGGCCGGCACGGCGTCGATGATCGTTTTGAGGAGACCGCGCTGGCGCTTGAGCTCGTTCTCGGCGGCCTTGCGCGCGGAGAGGTCGAGGATAAACACGATGGCGGTGGCGCCGTCGGGGTTGACGTTGCCGCCGACGAGGACGGGGAACTCGGAGCCATCGGCGCGGGTGCAGATCTTCTCGAAGGGCTCGCAGCGTTTGCCCTCGGCGAGGTTTTCCCAGAGGAAGGCGCCGAAGTGGTGGCGACGGTCGCCGATGCGGGAGCGCAGCTCCACACGGCCCGCGGCGAGATCCTCGCGGGTGTAGCCGGCGAGGCGGAGGAAGGTGTCGTTGCCGGCGCGGACCCGGCCGGCGCGGTCGATGAGGCAGATGCCGAAGATGTCGGCTTCCCAGGCCGAGCGGAACTGCCGGTCGCTGTGCTCGCGGTCGCGGCGGGCGCGCTCCTCGGCGGCGAGGGCGTCGCGGACGCCGCGGTGGAGGCGGGCGTTTTCGAGGGCGAAGGCGGCGATGCCGCCGATCTTCAACGCGAGTTGCAGGCTGTCCGCGCCGAAGACCCGGCAGGACTCGGCGGAGGCGAAGGCGAGCACGCCGATGGTGCGCCCGGCGACGCGCAGGGGCACGCCGACAAAGGAGACGAGACCGAGCGTGCGCAGATAGGCGAGATACTCGTCGTCGCTGGAGAGCTCGGAAAGGAAGGCGTCGTCGATGCGTTCCACGACGCGGGGCTCGCCTTCCTGGAGAATGCGCGCGAAGCAGGCCGGGGCGCCGGCGGTTTCCCGGCCGCGGTGGCCCATCTCGTTCGCGCGAAGCACCTTTTCCGGGTCGATGTGGTGGATGTGGATCGGGCGCAGGGCGTTGGTCGCCTCGTCGACGAGCTGGATGCAGCACCAGTCGGCGAGGGCGGGCACGACGGAGCGGGTCAAGGTCTCGGCGGTCTTGTGGAGATCGAGGGAGGCCGCCAGCCCGCGATGCAGGTCGCCGATGAAACGGAGTTCGTCGCGTTCCTGGTGGGAACTCGTCACGTCCGTGCCGGAGCCGGTGAAACCCTCGAAGTTGCCTTCGCGGCTCAGGCGCGGCACGGCGTGTTCGAGGATCCAGCGGTAGCTGCCGTCGGCGCGGCGCAGGCGATACTCGACCTGATAGGGCACGCCGGCGGCCTGGGCGTCCGCGATGGTGGAGCGCACCCGCGCGATGTCGGCGGGATGCACGAGTTGGAGACGATCGATCTCGCGGCGGTTCGGACTGACACCGGTGAAATTGCGCCAGGCCTGGTTGACGAAGCCGGTGCCCTCGGGGCCTTGGGTGGACCAGACAAAGCCCGGCGAGTGGTCGGCCATGTTTTCAAAGTCGAGAACGGCCTGGCTGCGACTCGCGCGCCATTCGGAGTAGGCCTTGCGGATGACGCCGCAAAGGAGGCTCACGATCACGCATTGGCTGGCGGCGATCACCGCCGAGACGAGATCGAAAGGGGCCCAGTCGGTCGTTCCTGCCATGGAAACGAAGAGCCAGAAGCAAAGCGGCACGCCGACGACGGTGGTCAGCACGCCGGCGGCGGTTCCGCAAAGCCAGGCGGCCAAGAGGACGGCGGGGAAAAGGGTGGCGTAGGGGATGCGCCCGCCCGTCCACGGATGAAGGACGAAACGTTGCGCGATCGCGGCCGCCAAGCAGGCCGCCACAACCAACAGGATGGAACGAGGGGAACGGAGTTCAGGAACCGACAGGGGAGATCGAAGCCAACGCATCACTTTCACCCGGTCATGCTGAGACACGAGAAGCGACTGTCACGAAGCCGCTTATGGGGGATTCCCCGAAAAACGGCATCGGAAGCCGCGCCAGAGCCGGCAGGTCACATCGGACAGGAAGAATGGGCAAGTGCGCTTGGATCAATAACCGGGACGGCCGGACGACGCGGGACCAGGGCTGACGGCGAGCTCGTGCTGGTCGGCATCGGCCGGGCTGTCGGAAGGCGGGGCGCCGCCGGGACTGGCGGTCGAACGCGGCACCGCTTGGTTGAGCGTCTCGGCCGAACCGGAGCCTCCCACGCGGGCGATGTCCGGATCGACGCCCAGCAACTGGCGCTCGGCCTCGAGCCAGATCTGCTCGTCGCGGCCGACTGGGCATCCGTATTTGCGCCAGAGCTCGCGCGCGCAGGCGGCGATGTCCTCGTGCAGAGGGCGGGTGCGAAGATCGGGCGAGGCGGGGCTGTTTTCCCCGGCGCCGGCGTGGGCGGCTCCGGATTTGGCTTTCGATGATTTGGACGACATGGGCCCACTCTAGGCGCGAACAGGCGCGATGCGCATCCGGCGGGCTGCGGCGGCTGCCTGCCGGAAGGACTGTAGGTCGGAAGGCGGAGCGCCGGAGGATCGAAGGACGGAGAGACGGAGGGGGGATGGGCGGGTGGAGCGCGTTGACGTCGACCGCGCTCGTCTGGACGCGGCTTGCCGCGTCGAACGCGTTGAGGTCGACGGCGCGTTCCACCTCGCCGGCGCGGGGCCGATTCCCGGCTCACGCGCCGGAGCCGGGCAGGATCGAGGAGCGCGGCGCGTTGCCCGCAGCCTCGGCTTCGGACGTGGGCGCGAGCGATTCGGCGGAGGGGCCGTTGACCACCGTGCCGTCGGCTTGGAAACGCGAGCCGTGGCAGGGGCAATCCCAGGAGTTCTCCACGTTGTTCCAGTTCACGATGCAGCCGAGGTGCGGGCAGACGGCGGAGCGTTCGTGCAGGACACCCTTCAAATCCCGGTAGAGCGCGATCTTTTGCGTGCCGCGCTGCACCACGCGGCCGCAGCCGCTCGGCACGTCCTCGGCGTCGTCCTTCGCCGCCCGGCGCCCCCAGTCGAGGTAGTGGCGCGCGACGTGGAAATTTTCCTTCGCGAAGGTGAGCGCGGCCGTGAGGGTGACGCGATTCGGGCTGTAAAGGTGGCTCCACGGGTTGGCGCGCGCGAGGATGAGGTCGGTGATGATCATGCCCGCCAGCGTGCCGTGCGTCATGCCCATGCCGGAGTCTCCGGTGGCGACATAGGTGTTCTCGTGCATCCCCGGGTTGCGGCCGATGTAGCCGAGGCCGTCGATGGTCTCCATCACCTGCCCGGACCAATGCAGCGAGGGCGAGTCCGGCAGCACGGGGAAGCGCTGGCGCGCCCATTGTTCGAGGCGCTCGAAACGCGCGGCGGGCTGGTCGTCCTCGCCGGTGCGGTGATCCTCGCCGCCGACGATCAGCGCGCAGGCGCCGGGGACGCGCGAGGGCGCGAGGCGCACGTAGTGGTAGGGATCGCCATTGTCCCAGTAGAGGCCGAGCGGCATGGCGTCCTCCGGCACGAGGAGCGAGCTCACGTAGGTGCGGTAGGCGTGCTGCTTGGTGTGGATGGCGAAGCGGTCGTTGATCGGCGTGTTGGTGGCGACCACGACGGACTTGGCCGCGATGCGCAGGCCGGTCTCGGTGCGGACGATGGCGGTGCGCCCCTCCATGATGTCGTGCACGCGGGTGCCGCCGTGGATGCGGCCGCCGCGGCGCAGCACCTCGTCCGCGAGGGCGGTGAGGTAGGGCCAGGGCGAGATCTGCGCCTGCCCGGGAAACCGGAGACAGCGCGGCCCCGCGCCGCCTTCGATCGGCCAGGGCACGATCGAGGTGTCGCGCAGCCCCGCGGCGCGCGCGGCCTCGAACTCGTCGTCGATCGAGGCCTCGCGCTGCTCGCCGTCGGCGAAAAGAAATCCCGGCACGCGGCGAAAATCGCACGCGATGTCGTGCGCCTCAACGATTTCCCCGATGCGATCGACGGCGGCCGTCTGGCTTTCATGGAACAGCCTCGCGATATTTCTCCCCCGCTGTCGAATCAGCGTGCCCACGCCGTC
>CBIHRE010000475.1:0-4396 GCA_966212385.1 uncultured Akkermansia sp.
CGGCTGGCTCCACGCCGCGCTCGCCGGCGGCGGCGATTTCTTCGGCGGCATTTTCATCCTTCTCGGGCTCTTCACCCGCTTCGCCGCCGCTCAGGCCGCCGCGATCATGGCCGTGGCGATCTGGACCGTCCACCGCTCCGCCTTTTTCTCCGACAAGGGCGGCATGGAGTATCCGCTCACGCTCCTCCTAATTGCCGTGGCGCTCGTCCTGACCGGCGGCGGCGCACTCTCGGTCGACGCCCGCCTAGCCAAGCCCGCCCCGAAGTCCGGCAAGTAACCCACCAATCCGAACCACTCCTTTTATGAACATCCTCGGCCTCCATCACGTCACCGCGATGGCCGGCGACGTCGCCGCCAACGTGGCCTTCTACACCCGCGTCCTCGGCCTGCGCCTCATCAAGCGCACGGTCAACTTCGACGACCCGTCCACCTATCACCTCTACTTCGGCGACACCGTCGGCACGCCCGGCTCCGCGCTCACCTTTTTCTACTGGGCCGGCACTCCCCGTGGTCGTCACGGTGCCGGTCAGGCCACCGCCACCGCGTGGTCCGTGTCCGCCGCCTCCGTCGCCTTCTGGCGCGAGCGCCTCGCGGCCCATCAAGTCGCCTTCACCGAGGAAGCTCGCTTCGGCGACACCGTGTTGCGCTTCGCCGATCCCGACGGCCTCGGCCTCGAAATCGTCGCCACCGCCGAGCCTGACGCGCGTCAGCCTTGGACGCATCCCGAGATCCCGGTCGCGCACGGCCTGCGGGGCTTCCATTCCGTCACGCTCACCCACGCCGACTCCGGCCGCACCGCGCGCCTGCTCGTCGACCGCATGGGCTATCGCGAGACCGCCCGCGCCACCGCATCCTCCGGCTCCGGCTCGGTAAACGAGACCCGCGTTCGTTACGCCGTCTCCGCCGGCGGCCCGGGCTCCTACGTCGATCTCGTCGCCGCGCCCTCCGCGCCTCGCGCCCAGCCCGGCGGCGGCACCGTTCATCACATCGCCTTCCGCGTCGCCAACGACGCCGACGAACTCGCCGCCCAGTCCGAGTGGCGCGCCGCCGGTCTCCAGGTCAGCCCGCAGATGGACCGAAACTACTTCCACTCCATCTACGCCCGCGAGCCCGGCGGCGTCCTCTTCGAGATCGCCACCGACGTCCCCGGCTTCGCCATCGACGAACCCGTCGAGTCGCTCGGCACCTCGCTGAGACTGCCCGCCCAATACGAACAACACCGCGCCGCGATCGAGTCCCAGCTCGAGCCGCTGCCCGTTTGAGCCTAATCCACCTCGTCTCCCTCAACACCAACGTCCGTTCCCATCCACGCATCATGAAAACCGTCCTCCTCGTCACCGCCAGCGCCCGCCACGAAGGCTCCGCCTCGCGCGCCGCCGCCTCTCATTTCATCGAGCAACTCCGCGCCGCCCATCCCGGACTCCGCGTCATCGAGCGCGACCTCGCCGCCCACGCGCCCGCCCATATCACCACCGAGTGGGCCGGGGCCCACTACACGCCCGCCGACAAGCGCACGCCCGAGCAGCGCGCCCTCCTTGCCGACTCCGACACCTTCCTCGCCGAGCTTCGGGCCGCCGACGCCGTGATCATCGCCACCGCGATGTATAACTTCGGCGTCCCCTCCCCGCTCAAGGCCTGGATCGACGCCGTCTCGCGCAGCGGCGCAACCTTCGTCTACGACGCCGCGAGCGGCGGATTCAAGGGCCTGCTCACCGGCAAACGCGCCCTCACCATCGTCGCATCGGCCGGCGATTACGCGCCCGGCACTCCCGCCGCGGCGATCGATTTCGCCACGCCTTACCTGCGCTTCATCCTCTCCTTCGTCGGCATCGCGGACACGCTCTCCGTCGCCGTCCCCAACCAGGCCGGAGAAAAACGCGCCGCCTCCGTCGAGTCCGCCCACGCGCGTCTCGGCGAACTCGCCCGCGCCTGGTCTGCCTGAACTCGAGCGCATGCGGGCTCGATCGCCTTGCGACCGAAAGCCGCCCCGCGCCCGCACCGCCGCTCAGCTGGTGCGCTTGCGCATGTAGCCCACGCGCACCGGCTCCCGCACCGAATACATGCCAAGCATATCGTCCAAATGCATCAACACCCACGGCTGCCCGAGGTTTACCCCGTTCTTGGTGTAAACGACATCTCCCGCCAGATAGGTCGCGGAATGGATGACCTGTCCCCCGCCGTTCAGCAAAACGATCAGGTCCCCCGGGCGCCCCGGCGCGCCGATCTCGTAGTAGTTCTCCGAGATGAACCGGCTGGCGAAAGTTATGTCCGACAGACGCGGATCCGCGGTGTGGTTGAAAAAATTCAACGCGGTGAAATGACAGTCGGGCAGCGCCTCCCCGCCCTGCGGCGTGAGCGGCGTCGTGTAGAGATTCGCCCGGGCCAGGGGCGGCAAAACGTAAAGGATGCTCACCGCGCCGCCTTCCGACAACTGGCGCTGCGCCTCGAACAAGGGCCGGATATCCTTGATGAACACGCCCGGCATGGAGAGTCCCCAGTAGTTGACCAAGGAGTCGGTGTTGCTCCCGGGCTCCACCTTCAGACGGGCCATAACCACCGGCGTCGCGCTCACGGCGAGACGCAGCCGGGCCTTCTCCTCGTCGTTGAGGCCCGCCTTCCGCGCGAGCACCTCCATGTCACTGAAAAACGAGTATCCGTTGCGTCGGTAAGTGAGTTTCCGAGCCCACTGCTCCACCGCTTTCGCCTCGGAGAATTTTCCGCGAAAAAACCGCGTCGCATCGCCCTGCGGCACATACAGCGGGGCCGCCTGACCGCGATTCAGCGCATTTTCGGCCAACAACAAATACAGCCGGCTTCGAGTTTCATCGGGCAGCGCGAGCACCGCGTCGTCGTCCGGATTCAACACCATCTCCCCGCCCGCATCGGCCGCCACCGTCGCTAGCATCTTCGTCACCCAAGCCCGCTCGCATCCCGTTTGAAGCAGCGCCTGCTCGATCTGGGCCGGGGTTCGCTTCCCCATATACCAGCGCGGCCCGGTCCAGTCGGTTTTCTCGAAAGACACATACTCCATCGGCTGCTCAAGATGCACCAGCCGGCATTGCAGTTCTCCCCACGCCCCGCGCTGGGTCACGACCTCCTCCGACGCGGTGGGGCTCGCCTGCGCGGCGCCGCCGTCGTTCGCCGGCGTCCGACGATACCACCATCCCGACGATGCCAGGACCAAGACCAAGCCGAACAAGGCATAGCCCCGCTTACCTCCGGGAAGGAACTTTGCTGAGACGGACGGTTTTTCAGAAGGGCGCATCGCGGACAAAGACGAAGCTTACGGTTTCGAGTAACCCGCCTGAACCTATTTTCTGGTTTATCCTCACCATCCCCGCGCGCCCCGCGTGAATTAACGCAGCATTTACAGCACCATCCCCGCTCCCGCGCCTTCACATCCCGCCGCCAAACCCATTCACACCATGTCGACCACCTGGCCCCACTTTTTTCGCCCCGCCGCCGATCCCTCCGCTCCGCCGCTGCTTCTTCTTCACGGCACCGGAGGCACCGAACACGATCTCGTCGGCCTCGCGGACCGCATTTCGCCCGGATCCGCCCTGCTTTCGCCTCGCGGCCCAGTGAGCGAGCACGGAGCCGCCCGCTTTTTTCCCCGCTTGGCCGAAGGCGTCTTCGATCCCGCCCAAGTGGTGCCGCGCATCGAGGCGCTCGCCGACTTTGTCGCCGCCGCCCTGAGCCGATATGGGTTGGATAACCCAAAGCGCGGCCTCGTGGCCCTTGGCTTCTCCAACGGCGCCAACGCCGCCGCCGCCCTGCTTCAATTGCGGCCGGAGCTCCCGCTCGTCGGCGCGATTCTCCTCCGTCCCATGGTCGTGCTCGATCGCCCCACCGCCCTCGCCAGCCTCATCGGACGACAAGTGCTGCTGATCAACGGCGCGCACGATCCCATCGTCCCGCCCGATCACCCGCCCCGCCTCGCGAAGCTCCTGCGCGAAGGCGGCGCCACCGTCGAGGTCCAAATCCACGGCGACGCGGGCCACGGCCTGACGCCTCAGGATCTGACCCTGGCCCGCGGTTTTCTCTCCCGATTCCAATAGAGACCTGCCTGCAGCGCCGGGGCACGGGACACGCCCGGCGCCGTCGCTCAGGCGCGTGCAGGCGTGAACCACCGGGCGTCTTCTTTCAGAGCTCACCCAACAACTCCCCGACACGAGAATTTGTTCCGCCACGCGATTTCGCCAAAAAGTCCTTGCACGCCTTCCCGCAAAAGCCTGTGTTCTCGCCTTTATTTCCATGAAAGCGACCATCAAAACCCAAGGTCAGCAGTTCGCCGTCACCGAAGGCGACGTCCTTTTCGTCAACCGTTTCCCGAACACCGAGGCCGGTTCCATCGTCGAGATCACCGAGGTTCTCTCCGCCGGTGAAGGCGCCTCCT
>CBIHRE010000476.1:0-4394 GCA_966212385.1 uncultured Akkermansia sp.
GGACGGCTGTTCCAGCACCGTGCAGGACGAGCAGGCGAGAAGGGCGGCGAGGAGATGGACGGCGCGCATGGAGCGAAAAGGGGAGGGCGACGAAGTTCAGCGCTTTTTGGCGTCGGCCCAGGTCTCGGTCGACATGAGCGAGGCGGGGGAGGCGGACTCCATCACCAGGGCGTCGCCTTGGTAGACGCGGAGCCACACGCCCTCGAGCGTGTCGCGGGATTTGGTCTCGTCGGTGGCGGTCCAGATGATGCCTTTGGCGAGCTCGGTCTTCCGGACCACGACGGGCTCGGTGCGCGCGATGGAGCGGCCTCCGCCGGGGACGGGGCCGAAGGCGAGCTTGCCGCTGATGCGTTTGAGCCGGTTTTCGGAGCGGGCGGCCGTCTTCCTGGAGGGATCGTCGACTTTGACGAAGAGGATGTATTCCCCGCGAAGCCCCTCGACGGGGTTCATCGTGGTGTTGCGCAAGGTCACGGAGAAGCCCCAGTCGTCTTCGGTGATCGTGATGCCGTCGCGGCGGGTCGTGCCGTCGGCGAGCCGGATGTCCTGCTTTTCCCGCCGGGTGTCGAACTTCACGCGTTCGAGATCCAACACGAGCGCCTTGGCGGAGGCGACCTTGGCTTTTTTATCGGCCTCGGCCGCCTCGTTGCGCAGCGCGGTCTGGTCGCGTTCGTCAAAGGAATCGATGCGGAGCGTGAAGGTCTGCCCCGTGTCGGCGCGCTTGATGGTGACCTTTTCGGTGCCTTCGAAGCCCGTGACCTCGGCGTCGATGGTGCGTCCGTCGGCGGCGGTGAGGAGGCGGGCGTGGATGCCCGGCGCGGCGGTGAGGCCGATCAGCAAGCCGGCCAGGGCGAGGGGCTTGGTCATGGGCGCATCTCACCGAATCGCGTCCGTCGGGCAAGCTCGTGTCGTGCCGGGCGCGCCGTCGGAGCGTGGAGTTCAGGCGCGCAAGGCGCGGACGACCTCGGCGTGGAGCGCGGGGGTGGCGGCGGCGACGGTGTGCTCGGCGGGATAGGGAGCGGCGCCGCGCCAGTCGGAGATGACCCCGCCGGCGCCGCGCACGACAGGCACGAGGGCGGCGATATCCCAGGGGTTCATGATCGGATCGAGGCAGACGTCGGCGTGGCCGGCGGCGAGCAACAGATAGCCGTAGCAATCGCCCCAGGTGCGGACGAGCCGGGCGCGGGCGAGGAGGCGGTCGCAGGCGGGGCCGTCCTGGTAGCGGGCGAGATTGAGGTGGTCGCTGGTCAGCACGGTCGCGTCCTCGACGCGGGCGGTGGCGCGGCAGCGGACGGGTCGGCCGTTGAGCGTGGTCGTGGCGCCGTCGCCGATCATGAGTTGGCCGAGGATCGGCTGGTGGATGCAGCCGAGCACGGGCTGGCCGCGATGCAGCAGGGCGATGAGCGTGCCCCAGAGCGGGACGGCGGTGATGAAGCTCTTGGTGCCGTCGATCGGGTCGAGGACCCAGGTGAACTCGGCGTCTTCGCGGACGTTGCCGAATTCCTCCCCGATGATGCCGTGCGCGGGGAAACGCGCCTCGATGCGGCGGCGGAGCAACTCCTCGGCGCCGCGGTCGGCGGCGGTGACGGGGGAGGCGTCTCCCTTGGCCTCGACGGCGAGATCGGTCCGGCCGAAGAAGGGGCGGATGAAGTCTCCGCTCTCGGCGGCGAGGTCGGCGATGAAGGCGCGGTAGGGGGCGAGGTCCATGGTTGGAACGAGGCGGCAGAGATTTGCCCGCGATGCCGCGGAAACGACACGAAAAACGACGCCGGAAGCCATTAAGGGTGAATGCGGGTCGCCGGTCGTGATTATGTAACCGATCGGGTTACACAGCCGGGGGGCGTGGGAGGTGGAAGCGGGTGCGGATGGGTTTGGGGGTGGAGTGGCCGAGGGGCGGGGCGAAGGGAGATCGGGAGCGGAACGAGGCGAGGCGTTAAGATTTGCGCATGCGGGGAGGTGTAATCGCGGCCGGGAGCGGCGGATGGGCTTGGGTTTTGGGCGCGTTTCGTGTGTTTCGTGGTTCCCCATGCCTTGGCCGGACCAACTCATCCACTTCGTCGACTTCGAGGGATCGACCGTGTCGGGGATCCTTGAATACGGTGTGGTCTCCCTGCGCGGGGGCGAGCTCGTCGCGGCGCGGGGGCGCGCCTGCCGGGCGACGGGACGGGTGCGACCGGAGGACTCGGCGGTGCACGGGCTGGACGCGGAGGCGACGGCGGGGGAGGCGCCCTTCGGGGAGGATTTCGAGGTTTTCGCGGCCTTGCGCGGGAGCGGGCCGCTGGCGGCGCATTTCGCCAACGCGGAGAACACCTTGATCAAGGCCGCCTGGCCCTACGCGAGGACGGCGCGCGATTTTTCGCGCGAGGACGGCGCGACGACCGCGGACTGGGGGCCGTGGATCGACACGGGGCGGCTCTATCCGCAGGCGCGCGGTCCGGAGACGCCGGTCAAATTGGGGGAATTGATCGCGGCGGAGGGCTTGCAGGCGCGGCTGGACGCGCTGGCGGCGGAGATTTGCCCGGAGGGACGCAGGCGTTACCACGCGGCGCTTTACGACGCGCTCGCGGGGGCGCTGCTGCTGGCGCGGCTGGCGGAGGCGCCGGGCTGGGCCGACAAGTCCCTGCGCTGGCTGCTGGAGCACAGCACGCTCGACGCGGGGCGCCGGGAGGAGCTTCGTCAGGGCGAGCTTTTTTAGCCGATTTGACCCCCGACGTTTTCCCTTCTTTCGAATCGATGAACCCCGACCTCAATATCCGAGCCCTGCGCGTTGATGAAATGAAGCTGCCCGTCGAGTGGGCCGCGAAGGAAGGCTGGAACCCGGGACTTCACGATGGCGCGGCGTTCCATGCGGCGGATCCCGAGGGATTTTTGGTCGCGGAGATCGCGGGGCGGCCGGTCGGCGTGATTTCGGCGGTGAGAACCGGGGCGGAATTCGGGTTCCTCGGCTTCTATATCGTGGCGCCGGAGGAGCGCGGGAAGGGGCATGGCATGGCGCTTTGGCGCGCGGCGATGGCGCGGATGGAAGGGCGCACGACGGGGCTCGACGGCGTGCTCGCCCAGCAGGCGAACTACGCGAAATCGGGCTTCGTGCTCGCCCAGCGCAACGTGCGCCACGGCGGGATCGCGCCGGGACGCGAGGCGGCGGAGGCGGCGGACCGCGCCCCGGGGCTGCGGCCGGCGGACGCGGTGCCCTTCGCGGAGCTGGCGGCCTACGACGCGGTGCATTTCGGCTATGCACGGACGGCGTTTTTGCGCGCGTGGCTGGCCTTGCCGGAGAGCAGGGCGCGGGTGCTGGTGCGCGGCGGGTCGTTGGCGGGCTTCGGCGTGGCGCGGCGTTGCGGCGAAGGAGTGAAGCTCGGGCCTTTGTTCGCGGAGGACGAGTCGGCGGCGGAGACTTTGTTCGGTTCGCTGGCGGGGCTGGCGCCGGGCGAGCGGGTGTTTCTCGACACTCCGGAGCCCAACCAGGCGGCGGTTTCGCTGGCGCGTCGGCGCGGGCTGGAGCCGGTTTTCGAGACGGCGCGGATGTATCGGGGCGCGGCGCCGACGCTGCCTTTGGACCGGATCTACGGCATCACGAGTTTCGAGCTGGGCTGAGAGACGCGGCTCGGGAAGGGGTTGCGTTCGGAGGGCGGGCGGTCAATGGGCTCGGCGCATGAAGGACGGCTTCCAGCTTCGATCGGCGGTGGGAATGGGCGCGGTGTTTTGCGCTCTCGGCCTGGGCCTGGCCTCGGCGCCGGCGGCGCGGGCCGACCTCGAGGGACGCAAGGCGCTGGAGACGGCGCGCGCGGCCAAGGCAGCGCCGGCGGAGATGTTGCCCTTGCTCGACGCGTTGATCGCGGACGAGAGCGAAGCGGCGGAGTTGCGCGACGGCTGGCGCGCGGAGCGGGCCGGCATCGCGGCCAACCAGGCGCGGATCCGGGCGACGGATCTGACGCGCGAGGCGGCGGTGGGCGACACGTCGCCGGAGATGGCGGTCCGGCTGGGAGCCGCGCTCGCGGAGATGCGCGAGGTGGCCCGCGGGCCGGCGGCGGACGACACGCGGGACCGGGAGATCATCCGGCGTCTGGAGCGGCAGGCGCAATGGCTCGAGGTGAGGCCTTTGGTGGACGCGCTCGAGCGGACGCTGGCGTCGGCGCGCGAGGCGAAGGGGGACGCGGCGGAGACGCTTTTGCGCAAGGCGCGCGAGATGCAGGCGTATTTGATCGCTAAATATCCGGACTCGCCCTCGGCGAGCACGACGCGGCTGCGGCGTCTCGACGACGAGCTGGCGGCGCTGGGCCGCGCGCGCGGAGAGGCGGAGCTGGCGCGGATCTTGGCCGAGGCGCGGGCGCATGCGGACTCGGAGGCGGATCGCGAGGCGCTGCTGGGCGCGGCGGAAAAACTGCGCGCGGACCTGG
>CBIHRE010000477.1:0-4382 GCA_966212385.1 uncultured Akkermansia sp.
CAGCCCGCTCCTACGCGCCGTCGCAAAAAGAAGGGACCGAAGCCCGATCCCACCGAAGAGGATTTGGCCAAAGTCGCCGAGTCCGCCGACTGGAGCGCGATCAAGGTTGAGATCGACGCCTTGCGCGCCCGTCTCGCAGGCATGGGCGCCGTGAATACGGGCGCCATCGAGGAATACGCCGAGCTCAAGCAGCGCTACGACTTTCTCAAGGGCAAGAGCGACGACCTTGCCACCGCGAAGGCCGATCTGGTGAAGACCATCGACGACATCAACCGCACCTCGATGGAGCAGTTCCAGATCACCTTCGAGCAGATCAAAAAGAACTTCATCTACACCTTCCAGACGCTCTTCGGCGGCGGCGTGGCCAACCTCGAGCTTATCGTGACCGACGACGTGCTCGAGAGCGGCATCGAGATCACCGCCCAGCCTCCGGGCACGAAGTTGAAGAGCATCACGCTCCTCTCTGGCGGGCAGAAAACGCTCACCGCCGTCGCGCTGCTCTTCGCGCTCTACATGGTGAAGCCCTCGCCCTTCTGCTTGCTCGACGAACTCGACGCGCCGCTCGACGAATCGAACATCGGTCGCTTCACCGATCTCTTGAAGAAGTTCGTCCACGAGTCGCAGTTCATCATCATCACGCACAACAAGCGCACGGTCGCCGCCGCGCACTCGATCTACGGCGTGACGATGGAGGAACGCGGCGTTTCCAAGACGGTCTCGATGCGTTTCAACCAGGTGAAAGGCGAGCCCGAGTCCCATCCCGAAAACATCGCCGAATCCGTTCGCGGTGCGAAGGTGCGAGGCGCGGCCGCCGCCGCCGTTTGACGCATCGGCTTCCTCTCCTCCCCTTGGTTTAGTTCCCTTCACCCCGCATGGCCCGCATCACCCGCATCAAACTTCAATGGGGCGCCTCGAGCGTCACTCCCGGCGACTGGTATCTGGGCCTCCTCGGCGTTTACACCCGCAAGACCGGCAGAGGGCAGGGGCTCGCGATCAGCGTGCGCGGTTTGCTCGCCTGGGGAACGGTGGCGGCCGCGGCCGCCTATTTCGGCGGCGCCGGCTACTTTTGGTGGAAGCAGGAGCAGCGGCCCTACAACTTCGTCAAATACACCGACGTCCTGCTTTATCCGCTCAGTCCCGCGAAGCGTCGCGAGATCCGCGAGTTGCAAGGTAAGTCGATGATCGCGGACGCCTTCGACGCGATCCAGGCGCAGCAATGGAACCGAGGGCTGATGAACCTCGGCCTGGGCTTGGAACGTTACCCGCGCGACCTGACGGCCCGCCTCAAGCTCGCCCAAATTTTTCTCGGCATGCGTCTCCGCGCAAAGGCACAGGAGACGCTCATGCAAGGGCTCGACTACGGTTGGCCGGGACGGGCCTACCTCCAGTCGTCGCTCGATATGGCCTCGGGCGGCGAGGATTTTGAGCTGGTCGTCCAGATCTGCGATCGCGCCCTGGCATTGCACGATCCGGCGCGCCACGCGGCGGCCGACCGGCGTTGGCTGGTCGAGCAAAAGCTCCGCGCCCTTATCGCCGAGCAGCGCACGGACGACGCCCTCGCTTACGCCGAAAAGGAATCCGGTACGGTCGCCGACGCCACGGTCTCCGAACTGCGGCTGCTGGCGCTCTTGCAGGCCGGCCGAAAGGAAGAGGCCGTGGCCTTCGCCGAAGGCTGGGTGAAGCGGTCGGGGGACGACGCCCAGGCGCTTCGCCTGCTCGCGCGTTCCTATCGCGAAGCGGGTCGCATCGAGGACATGAAGCGCATTTTGGCCAAGCTGCGCGCCGACGCCCCGGCCGATCCTCGCGCCCCGGTTTTTGCGATGATCCAGCACTTCCTCGCCGGCCTCGATAACGAGGGAAGGCGTTTGCTGGACGACTACATCTTTCGCTTCGGCGGCACCGAGGCCAACTTCATCCTCGCCGCCGAACCGCTCGCCGAGATCAAGCGCGCGGACGAATTGGAGATACTTTTGACCGCGGCCGCGGAGCGCGGCTTCCATGATTTTCGCCTGCAGGTCGCGCGCCTGCAGGTCCTGATCGTGGGCAAACGCTGGGCGGAGGCCACCCGGCTGATCTACGATATCCGCGCGACTTTGCCGCAAGGCTCGGCGTCCGGCCGCGCCGCCATGCTGGACTATTTTCAACATCTCGTCGCCGCGGCCTCCGATGCCGCCGAAGGGGCGCAGTCCAGCCTCGTTTCCTTTGTGCGCGATCGCCAGCTGACGATGGCCGCCTACCGTCAGTGCGTGGATATCCTGCGCACCGCGGACCGGATCGGCACCGCGCGGCAGATCCTGACTTTCGCCCAAGGCAGCTATCCCGATAACAAGTATCTGGCGGAAACCATCGCCGCGCTCGACAAGGAGATGGCGGATCGCAAGGCCGCCGAGGAAGCCGCCCGGCCGGTCGTCGCGCCGGTCGCCGCCTTCGCCTCCGCCAAGGCCTTCTTCGCCGAGGCGGACAGCGTGGAGCAGTCAAAGGGGCCCGAAACCGCCTTGGCGCTTTTCGGCGAGATGCGAAAAGCCCGCCCGGAGTGGTTGGCCCTCAACTCCGAGGCCGTGGAACGTCGCGAACTCGAATTGCACTCCCGCGTGAATGATCTCCCGGGCCTGCAAAGCGCCCTGCGTTCCTACCTGACCGCGGAGCGTTCGCGCATCCAGGTGGTCACCGCCATCGCGACGCGTCTCCATGAGGAGAAACGCGACACCGAGGCGCGCATGCTGCTCACCGAGATCCTACGCAAGGTTCCTGGCGATCCCGCTGTCACCGCGCTTATGGCCCGCTGGTTCCCGGCGCCCAAGGCGGCCGCCCCGGCTCCCGCGACTCCGCAGAAGCCTTCGTCCGCGCCTGCGCCCGCTCCAAGCTCGGCGGGCGCGACGCCCTCGGCGCCGGCATCCTCGCGGCCCTGATCGCCCGCTAAACATCGCTCGCCGGTCGGGGCGGGCATCGGTTTTCCGATCGGGCGGGGAACTCGGGCGGGCGGCGTGTCTTTCACGCGAATTTTGCGAGGCGGCGCTTGCCAACTCGATTAGGCTCCTAACTATCAGCACCCTGATAATAACCAGGCTGATTACATGCCGCTTCTGCTTCTCAAAGACTTGCCGCGCTACGAATGCCTCTTGGAGGCGGCCAAATTGTTTCCCGAGCTCGATCCATCCGCCTGCGAGGTGTTCCTGCATCTGCTGCGCACCGGCGACGAAGCCTTCCGGGTCACGGAGGAAAATTTTCAGGCCAAGGGGCTGAGCCAGGGCCGCTTCACGGTGTTGATGCTCCTGTATGACAAAGCCTGCGGTAAAACGAACGTCCTCACGCCCGCCCAGCTGGCGGAAAAGGCCGGTGTCACCCGCGCCACGATGACCGGCCTGATAGACACCTTGGAACGCGACGGGATGGTCACGCGCCGGCCCGATCCCGCCGACCGCCGCCAGCTCTCCGTGGAGCTGACCGCCATCGGCGTCGCGTTTTTGAACAAGATTCTCCCGGAGCATTTCCGCCGGATCGCCGCGCTCATGACGGCCCTGACGGAGAGCGAGCGCCGCACGATGGTGCGTCTCTTGGGCAAGATCGCCACGCGCGCCGCGGAGGAGTTTCCCCCGGCCGACTCGTCGTCCCCGTCTTCCGGTCGCGCCTCCTGATTTTCCGCATCCGTTTCCCGAACAACCGATTTTCCCGATTCCCATGCTCAAGAAACTCCTGGCCTCCCTCGGGGCCTTCGTCGTGGTCGTCCTCTCTCTCGGCGCCGTCAAGGTCGCCCAAATCAAAGAGGCCTCGTCTCAGCAGCACGTGCAGCCCCCGTCGGCCGTGACCTCCTTTGAGGCGCGTCTCGAGACCTGGCAGCCCACGCTCGGCGCCATCGCGACGCTCGCCCCGGTGCAGGGCGTGGTCCTTAGCGCCGAGATCTCCGGCGCCGTCACCAAGGTCGCGGTGGAGAACGGCGCCGCCGTGAAGGCCGGCGATCTTCTCATCCAGCTCGACGACTCGGTCGAGCGCGCCCAGCTCCAAGCGGCCGAGGCCCGCCTTGCCATCGCGAAAATCGACTCGGATCGCGCGACCGAGCTGCGTTCCAACAACACCATCAGCCA
Source organism: uncultured Akkermansia sp. (assembly GCA_966212385.1). Classification (GTDB taxonomy): domain Bacteria; phylum Verrucomicrobiota; class Verrucomicrobiia; order Opitutales; family Opitutaceae; genus IMCC26134_A. The sequence continues at coordinate 4,083 of CBIHRE010000477.1, forward strand.
GGCCGCGCTCGACACCGCCACCGCCCAGTTCCGCCAGGCCCAGGCCGACGCCGCCGCGATCAAGGCCACCGTCGACAAGAAATCCATCCGCGCGCCCTTCGCCGGCCGGATCGGTATCCGCCAGGTGAACGTCGGCCAATACGTCTCGCCCGGCATGGCCCTGCTGCCGCTGCAATCGCTCGACCCGATGTATGTGAACTTCAACCTGCCGCAGCGCCACCTCCCCGTCGTCGCGCTCGGCCAGGCTGTCGCGGTCAAGGTCGACGCCTTCCCGGACCGCGTCTTCGAGGCCAAGGTCAA
>CBIHRE010000478.1:0-4378 GCA_966212385.1 uncultured Akkermansia sp.
CGCGTCCCCGCGCCCGCTGCTTGGATAGCGAGCCACGCGCGGAGGAACCCGCCCGTCCACCTAAAATCTGAATCCAATCAGCCGCAGCATCAGTTCACGCTGGGATAGCTGCCGAGCCACTTCACGAGCGGGCAGAAGGCGCGCAACTCGGCCACCGCCTCCTTCATCGCCGGGTCGTCGTAGTGACCCGTCACGTCGATGAAGAACAGATAGTCCCACGCGCGACGCTTGCTCGGCCGCGACTCGACTTTCGAGAGATTGAGGCCACGCGAGCTGAAGGGCGTGAGCATCTTCATGAGCGCGCCGGAATGCGCCGCGGCGGATTCGCCGAGCGAGATCACGAGGCTCGTCATGTCGCGCCCGCCACCGACCGCGCCGGAAGCCTTTTTTCCGATGACGAAGAAGCGCGTGGTATTGTCGTTTCGGTCCTGGATGTTGCGCGCCTGCACCGGCACGCCCCGGGCCTGCGCCGCAAGCTCCGCCGCGATGGCCGCCGCGCCGGGCTCCGTGCGGGCGATCTCCACGGCCTTGGCCGTGCTGGCGGTGTCGATGAGTTGCGCGTGCGGCAGGTGGCGTTGCAGCCAAGCGCGGCACTGCGCGAGCGCCTGATCCTTCGAATAAACTTTCTCGATGCGCTCCAGCGGCGTCGCCGAAATGAGGGCGTGGTTGATCTCGAGGTAGATCTGCGCGACGGCCTTTAGCTCGCTTTCCACGAAACCGTCGAGCGCCTCGCGCACCGAGCCCTCGGTGGAATTCTCGATCGGGATGATGCCGTAGTCGGCCTCGCCCTTCTCCACCGCGGTGAAGATATCGCCGATGGTGGCGATGGGAGCGTAGTCCACGCTCGCGCCGAATTTTTTGATCGCGGCGGCGTGCGTGTAAGTGGCCTCCGGGCCGAGGTAGGCGATCTGCAAAGGCTTCTCGAGCGCGATGGCCGCGGACATGATCTCGCGGTAGATCGCCTTGAGCGCCTCGGGCTTGATCGGGCCTTCGCTAAGCGAGGTGACCTTGCGGAAAACCGCGTCCTCGCGCTCCGGCACGTAGATCTGGCCGCCGCTGCTGCGCTTCACGCGACCGATCTCGGCGGCCAGCTTCAGGCGCTCGTTGAGCAAACGCACGATCTCGCGGTCGTGGGCGTCGATCTGTTCACGGATGGGCTGGAGCGGGTCGGCGGACATGCGGGCAAAAAAGGCGGAAAATCAGGAAACGAATCAGGCGGCGGGCTCGTTCTTGGCGGAGTCGGCCTCGCCAGCGTCGGGGATCTCCGAATCGGAGGTGGCGGACGGTTCCGCGACGGGAGCATCGCCTTCGATGCTTTCCTCGACTTCGGCGTCTTCCACGGGCGCGGACGGAGCGTCGGCAGCATCCTCTGCGTGCTCGATCTCGACCGGCTCCAGCGAGGGAGACGCGCCCTCGCCCTCTTCGAGCGGCAGGCCCATCTCGGCGTCGGCGGGAGGCGTGACGTTGGCGGCGCGGTTGAGCCATTCGTCGATCTGGCGCGGCGAAAGCACGTCGGAGGCGGGCAGCTCCATGAGCGACTTCACGCCGACAAATTCGAGGAACTTGTCCGTGGTGCCGTATTGCAACGGGCGTCCCGGCAGGTCGGCGCGGCCCACGATATAGACGAGTTCGCGCTCCATCAGCTTGGCGAGACCGGCGTCGGCGGAGACGCCGCGGATGGCCTCGATCTCGGAGCGAGTCACGGGCTGGCGATAGGCGACCACCGCGAGCGTCTCGATCGCGGACTGGGTGAGCTTCACCGGCGGCGGCTCGTCGCGCTGGATGCGGATCCACTTCGCGAAACGCGGATGCGTGACGAGCCGGTAGCCCTGAGCTCCGTCGATCAGCAGGTAAATGTCGTTCTGCGCCTTGAGCTCCTCGGCGAGCTGATCCATCGCTTCGCGGATCTGCGCGGCGGTGACCAGCGAGGGGACGTCGACGTAAAGCTCTTGGTCGACCGGCGCGAGACCGAGCGGATTGGTCTCCTCGCTCGTGGTCGCGAGCAATTCCCCTTCGACCGGCGCCGCGGCGGAAATCTGTCCGGCGGCGGCCGCGTCGCTAAGGGGCGAACCCTCGACCGAAACCTCGGCGCTTTCGCCGCCCTCGGTCTCCTCCGCGATCAGCGGCGCCTGCGCCTGGTCGTGGTAGCGCGTAAAGATGGTCTGGATGTCTTTGATCGTGAGCGGCTGGCTCGACGAGAAAAGCAGGGCCTTGAGCACCAGTTTGAGATTGAACGCCATGCGAGGGAAAGGGCGCAGCAAACCCCCCGCCCCACCCCGCGCGCAATCCCGAATTCCGCGAGAGCCACCCATCGGCCGCCCGCTTGACCAAACGATGGTCATGCGGCTGACTACCGGCATGCAAGCGACGCTGACCGTCTCCAAAGCCAAGGCGCAGTTTTCCGGCATCGCTCGCCGGGTCATCAAGACGCGCGAATCCGTGCTGGTGAAAACCCCGGCCGGCTATGTGCAAATCGTGCCTTTCGACGTGCCCGACTTCGTTCCGCCGGCGGAAAAGGGCACGATCAAATTGACCGATCAGGAGGTTTGGATGGCTAACAATATCGGCGAAACGCTGTGAGGCTGGAGCGCTGGGATATCGTTTTCGTGCCGGCGCATGAGAAAGACATGGTCGGGCATCCGGCCGTCGTCATGTCGCCTCCCGACATCTTGGAGGACGAACGCCATCTGCGCATAAACGTCCTGATAGGATCCAAAAAATCCCCCGCCGAAACCGCCAAGCCGCATCAGGTGCTTTTGAATGGCGCGGACGGCCTCAAATTTTTGACCCTTATTAATTGCGCTTTGGTCTACCAAGTCCGCAAAAGCTCGATCCTCCGCTTGGGCGGCCGCGTGGCGCATGCGCGGCGTTCGGCCATCGCCGCCCGAGTGCGAGCCGCGCTCGGCGTGGGTTGAGCCGCGCCGTATCACTCGGGCCGGCTGGCCTCGACAACCTCGACCGCCTCGCCGACATGCCGCCAGCGGAGATTCCAACCGGCGACGGTCATGCCGTAAACGCGCCCCGCTTCGGCGTCCTGGTAGGCGGGCTGGAGGTCGAGCGCGAGAAGCTGGCGAGCAAGCGTCAGCACTTCGGCGGGCAGGGTCGCAGCGATTTCCGCGGGGATTTGGATTTGGTCGGGTGCTCGAATCGCGGGCGCCGCTCCCGCCCAGTCGGCGCGGGCCTCGGGCTTGGCCTCGCAGTAAGGCAGGTAGGGCTTGATGTCGTAAACCGGAGTGCCGTCCACGCAATCGATCCCCTCGACGCGCAACACCCCCGGCTCGGCGGTAAGCAGACGCACCAACGAAAGGCCAAGGCCGTTGGGGCGAAGCGGCGAACGCGAGGCGAAGACCCCCACCCGCTCGTTGCCGCCAAGGCGCGGCGGGCGCACCGTCGCGGCACCGTCCCAGGGTGGGTTCTTATGAAAACCGGTCACGAGCCAGAGGTGGGAAAACGCCTCGATGCCGCGCACGAAATCAGGGGCGGAGAATTCGGGTAGAAATTCCAGGCGGCCCTCCGCCGCCGGCACGAGCCCCGACTGCCGCGGCACGCCGAACTTTTCCGCGAAGGGGGTGCGCAGGATGGCGACGGGGCGGAGATTTTTAACCACGGAGGACACGGAGAGCACGGAGAGAAAGACAGGAGAGGCTGCGAAAATCCGCTCTATTCTTCCTCGGTTTGGCCTCTCCGTGACCTCCGTGCTCTCCGTGGTTAAATTTCAGTCTTCAGCCCTTCGCCGCGAGGACGTGAAAGTTGGCCATGCTGATGCCCGAGAGCATCGCGCCGACGATGCCGAGAAAGCCTTGGTCGGTGCCGGCCAGATAGACGTTGGCCAGCGGCGTGCGGCCGTCGCGGATTTTCTTCGGCGAACCATAGATCGCCCCGCCGAGGTGACCAGTGAAACGCACGATCGTGCGCGGCGTAAACATGTCGGTCGCGATGGTCGCCTTCGCCAGCGCGTCGGGCGCGGGCAAGGTCGGCAGAAAGCGCAACGCGCTGCGCTGGATCTCGCCGTAGACGCGCTCCTTCGCCGCTCGGTAGTCGGGCTCCGAAAGCGCGGCCCACTCGTCGTGGTTGGCGAGGCAGGTGCAGCGGAAAAGCCCCTCAGGTAGCGACTGGCCGGCGGGGAAATCGAAGTTATTCGGGAGGCAGATCACGCCGCTGCGCGAATCGGCGAGGCCCGGCGTCTGCGCGTAGGTGAAGCGCGGCGAGTCGTTGAAAAAGACGATCGTGTCATCCGCCCAGCCGAGCGCGGCGGGCTGGCGGTCGAGCACGGTGATCGTCTCGCAGTAGCTGAGGCGGCCCACAGGATGGGACGGCATTGAAGGTGGCATGGGCGTCCCGCCCATGTTCGGTGCCTGGTGTGGCACGGGCGTCCCGC
>CBIHRE010000479.1:0-4372 GCA_966212385.1 uncultured Akkermansia sp.
AGGCGGCCTTTTGTTTTTGGTCAAACAAGCCGGAAAGACGAAGCGGCGAGTGTCAGGCGCGGCGACGGCGGCGATTCATCGCGAAACCGAGCATGGCGGCGCCGGCGAGCGCGGCTGCAGACGCGGGCTCGGGCACGGCGGAAGGCACGATCTCGATGCCACGAAACGCGAAGCTGGAGCCGGCGCTGCCGAGCTCGGATTGGAGCGTGAGGTTCGTGAACAAGGAAACGGCGGAGCCGGAGACGGAGCTGTTGTAGCCGGTGGCGTCGGTGAAGCCATACACCGTGCCGGCGCCGGCGGCCCCGCTGCTTCCCGTGGAGCCGAAGAGGGTCACGGTCGATCCGCTGACGGAGGCGGCTAGGCCGCGAACCGAGGCGGCGGTGATCGTGCCCCGGGCGGTCCATGTTCCGCCGACGAGCGAATACTTGCCGATGGCGTTGGCCGCGTCGTCGGCGTAATAAAGCGTGTCGACGCCGGCGACTCCCGCGTCGAGGTCGAGCAGGACGAATTCGTAGGGGCTGCCGGAGCTGCTGATGAAGCCGGGCAGATTGGTGATGGCGGCGCCGGTCGTGGCGGGGGTGCCGGCGCCCACGGAGCCGATGCGAACCGAGGAGCCGGAGCTCGTGGAAACGTAGAGCTGGTTGTTGAAAATCTCGACGTCGCGGATGTTGGCCACGGTGGTGGACAGCTGGGTGGAGGCGCCGCCCGCCGTCGTGCCGTAGCGAACGCCGCCTGCGCCGCCCGCCATCCAGAGATCGGTTCCGTTGGTGGTCGTGGCCGAGCGCGGATTGTTGCCCGAGGCGATATCGGAGAAATTCGTCTTCGTGAGCGCGCCGTTCGCGCCGAGGACGCCCACGGTGCGGTTGATGGTCGCGCCGGTGGTTCGCGCGAGCGAAGAGCCGTTGGTGGCCGCGTAGCCGGTGAAGGTGACGTATTGCCCGTTCGGCGAGCGGGTGAGCATGCCTTCGGATGTGGCGGTGCCGCTGGCGAAGATCCCGGTCGCGACGGACTGCACATAGTCGCCGGCGCTGGTCCACTCGTCGATGAAGACGGCGTTGCCGGTGTTGGCCAGGGTGTCGGTCCCCGCGCTCGAGCCGACGCGGTAGACCAGGATGTTTCCCGGCGTGAAGTCCGCGGCCGCGGAGGCGCCCGCGGCGACGAGCGAGGTGAGGGAGAAAAGCAGGAGACGAGACGTGTTCATCGGAATAGGATTGGTCCCGAGGACGCTGCGGCCTCCGGGTGCCGTTTGGGTGGAGGGCCGGTGAAAATCGTGTGAAGAGACTTTCGCTGGATTCTCGTGCGGAGGCTGCGTCGTCCCGTCGGCCGGTCACGCGAGTGTTACGCCGTCGCAGAAGTTTGACAGTGCCGGGCTAGCGCCGCGCCGGAGCGGCCCTTTTGCATGGCGGCCGCTTCCATCCATGCGCACCAAACTTCACTCCCTCCTCGTCGGCGCCTCCTGCGCGCGTCTCCCGCTCTCGGCTTACGCCGAGATGAGCTTCCTCGGCGGAGCCTCGTTGCCCAATGGCGGCGTGATCGTCTCCTACGCCGGCGGCACGCTGCTCACCACCAACTCCCTCGCCGGCACGAGCCACGCGGTGCAGGCCTACTCGATCGGCGCGAATGGTTCGCTCGGCGCCGGCGTCTCCGTCGACCTGAACTCCGTTTTCGGCGGAGCGGCGACTATCGCCTCGGTGTCCAGCGTGCTCGCCGACGCGCGCGGTTTCGGCGTCGCCACGATCATTCCCACCGCCAACGGCGCCTCTGATTTCGGGCGCATCGCCCTTTTCGAACTCTCCACCGGAAGCATCCTCAAGACCCTCGACGTCGGCTACCATCCCGATTCCGTCACCATCACGCCCGACGGCACCAAGCTCCTCGTCGCCAACGAGGGCGAATACGGTTCCACCAGCAGCTCCACGCCCGAGGCCGTGAACCGCAACGGTTCCGTCAGCGTGATCAACATCGCCGGCGTTACCTCCGGCAACTACGCCTCCGCCATCGGCGCGCTCACCTCCGGCGCCGTCTCGACCTACGATTTCACCGCCGCGAACCTCGCGCCTGGCGTCACTATCGCCGGCGTCCGCAACAACCGTCTCGATACGCTCACGGCCAAGTCGCCCGACGCCGCCGACGTGGAGCCCGAATACATCGCCGCCACCAACAGCGTCGCCTACGTCGCGCTTCAGGAGGGCAACGCCATCGCCACGCTTGATCTCTCCGCCGGCAAATTCACCAAGATCAACTCGCTCGGCACGATCACCCAGACGATCGACGCCTCCGACCGCGACGGCGCGGGCGGCACGACGCTCGCCAACCGCAACGACACCGTCGCCGGTTTGCCCATGCCCGACACGACCAAGACCTTCGTGCGCGGCGGCACGCGCTACCTCGTCACCGCCAACGAAGGCGACGCCCGTCCGGACGACGGCGACATCTTCCGCGCCTCGCAGCAGAACACGACGGTCAACGGCTCGCTCGCGCCCGACATCGATTCCTCCGTCGATCCGTTCGTGAACAACTCCGGCATCGGCCGCCTCAACATCCTCAAGGACCAAGGCGACACCGACGGCGATGGCGACATCGACGTGCCGACGATGATGGGCACCCGCAGCTTCACGATCTGGAAAGTCGGCGCGGACGGCGGCCTCGCCATCGCCTTCGATTCCGGCGCGATGATCGAGCAATACGCGATCACCAACGACCTCGCCTCGCACAACATCAACAGCGGTCTCATGTCCAACTTCGACACGCGTTCCGACGACAAGGGGCCCGAGCCCGAGGCCTTGGAATTCGCGAGCTTCGACGGACGAGACTTCGTCTTCGTCGGCAACGAGCGTCAAAACGGCATCTTCCAATTCGACATCACCGATCTCGAAAACGTGTTCATCTCCGGCTACTACAACACCGTGACCGGAACGGCCGACAGCGGCGGCGCCTTCATCGCTCCGGAGTCGATCACCTTCATCGCCGCGGCGGACAATCCTACCGGGCGCAACCTCATCGTCGTGGGCTATGAGGGCACCGGTGGAAACGGGTCCGTCGCCACCTTTGCGGTCAGCGCGATCCCCGAGCCCGCGTCCGCCGCCACGCTTGGCGGTCTCGGCATGCTGAGCTTCGCCGCCCTGAGCCGCCGCAGCCGGCGCTAAGGTGGCTCGATCAAACGCCGCCCGCCGCCCTGCGCCCGATATTCTCAGGGCGCCGGGTGAAGCGGGGGCGGAGCAAAGCCAGGAGGCTCGGCGCCCCTGGGGGGAATCCGCGCGAACTGTAAGGTTAATTCCCTAAAAGCGGCGCGAAGTGAAGATGCTGCTCCCTCGGTGTGGTTTATCCGCTTCTTGCCATATCTTAACCTTAGTAAGCGGGGAGTTCGCTGTTGAAATACCGTTAATCGCCAAGGAGGGATGTGGCACCCCGCCATGCCCCAGCTCCAAACCCTAGAAATGGGCGAGACCCGCACCGGCGCCGTGCGTATCGCTTCCTCGCAATCCTCCACCGCATGCGGCGATTTTTCCCCCGCGCTCGCCGTCGTCTCCGCGCGCCCCGCCTCCCTTGCGTCCGCCCCCCAGCAAGCGTCCGAGCGCCAGCCGTCGAAACCGGGCGCCGCGAAGCTTGAGCCGTCCGCGCGGAAGGAGAGCGCGGACACCACGGTTTCGTTATTAGCCATGCGGGATGTCTGGCTCGCGCCCTTTATGGCGGAGTTGGTGCTGATGCTCGGGGCGATGTGGCTGTCGTATTGCCTCTTGCAGGTGACCGTCGCCTCGGCCGTCCCCTTCTCCTTTCCGGTGGCGTCGGTGCTTTTGCCGGGCGGCGTCTACGCGCTGCTCGCGGCCTACTCGCGGGAGCATGAACTTTTCCTGCCGCGCAAGGTCGTGCTGCTCGGCGTCGGCCCGATGCTTTTGCTCGCGCTGGGTTTTGCGGGCGTGTTTTGCGCGGAGGCGTTTTTCCTCGGAAGCCTGAAGCGGCTGATCAACGCGTCGCTGGCGATCGCGCCCGTCCTGTTTTTCATCGTCCGCTGCTGCCTGATCTTTGCCGAGGCGCGTTTCACGCCGTCGATCGAAAGCCTTGCCTGGCGCCGCCGGCATCGCGGAAAGCCGCTCGATCGCCTGCGCCGCAAACTGCGCTTTTGGCTGAGCTGAAGTCCGCGCCCGTCGCCAGTGGATAGGCGGCGCGCACGGCGTATTTGATGGCGCTTTATACCCGCGGCTTGCTGGATTTAGACTTTGGGTTTCGGGGTGGGCGGGGGGGTGCTCATGTGGTGTAACCGTACGCAGCACGGCCGCTTTCCCACGCATGCGGGGTTCCGCGTGGCGCCTAGCATCTTCGTGCGGCTGTTCGACTGGGCCCGCCGGCGCGCCCGCGCCGACGCCGCGCAGGA
>CBIHRE010000480.1:0-4370 GCA_966212385.1 uncultured Akkermansia sp.
AACGCCAGCCGGGGAGGCGGGCGGTGAGATCGGTGAGCTCGGCGGGGCGGGCGAGGGTGAACTCGGCCCAGGCGGCGCCTTGCGTGTCGCCGCTGCTCCATGCGGTTTCCTCGTCGTCGTCGTAGGCGAGGGCGATCTTGTCGTCGTTGCCGCCGGACTTCGCGGAGGCGATGGCGACGGGCGTGCGGGTGACGCGGTAGCTCGGGGTGGCGGCGGGAGCGGGGCGGATGAAGGCGGGCTTGGTGCCGGACGCGGGGAGGCGGGGATAGACGCCGGCGGAAACGGCGGCGGGCACGGCGACGGTTTCGAGCGCGAGCTCGGTGGGCTTCAGTTTTCCGGACGCAGCACGGACGACGATCTTGCCGGGCGTGGTGGTGGAGCGGAGGAAGGCGCGGTTGACGCCACACTCGACGGGGAGGCTCTTGGAGAGGATGTAATTTTCCGGGCCCTGGGCGATGCCGCCGCGCCACTCGGCGGGGCCTTCGACGGTGAACTCGACGGTGTCGAGCGCGGTGGGGACGCGGCGGCCCTGCGCGTCGACCACCTCGAATTCGAGGAGGGCGAGGTCGGCGCCGTCGGCCTTGAAGCCGAGCTCGTCGGGTGCGACGCGGGACTTGAGGCGGAGAGCGACGCCGGGGCCGGTGGTCTCGCGGCGATCGCGGCAGAGCTCCTTGCCGGTCTTGTCGTAGCCGATGGCCTCCAGCACGCCGGGCTCCCACTTCACGCCGGGGAAGCTGAAGAGGAATCGATACTCGGGCTTGTCGTTGCGGCCGAGGCTGCGGCCGTTGAGACGGAGCTCGACGACCTCGGCGCTGGAGACGACGTGAACGGGCTTGGTGACTTCCGGGGTGTAGTTCCAGTGGCCGATGAGGTGGGCGCGGGGGCGCTCCACGTCTACCCAGCCGTCCCACATGACCTGGTGGGCGAAGAAGCCGTCCTTGGGGATGCGCATGGCGTCGACCTCGCCGGAGCGGCGGTAGTTCTCGGCGCCGCGGTAGTGGGTGTTGGAGTCGGAGAAGATTATGTTCACGCCGCCGCTGCTGACGCGGGAGCCGGTGCCGGCGCGCTCGCGCCAGTAGTCATACCAGCGGCGGACGTCCTCGATGGCGTGGGAGTCCTGGTTGTGGTTGTAGGACGGGGCGGGGGCGTTGCGGTAGAGCGGGCCGTCACCGTTTTTATGATACGGCGGGGAGAACTCGTCCCAGTATTTGCGCAGGCCCTCGTCGCGGGAGTATTCCATGGACCAGAAGGGCTTCCCGGCGCTCTTGTTGATGTAGAGCATCTCGCCGCCGTATTCGGCGACCTTGCTGCCGAGCATGTCGCGGGAGCCGGCGGCGCGGCCGCCGTGGGGATCGTAGCGGTCGCGGACGGCGCGCATCTCGGCCATGTGCTCCTCGGAGATGCCGTTGTTGCCGCTTTCGTAGAAAAGGATGGAGGGGTTGTTGCGGTAGGAGATGATGGAGGCGCGCATGACCTCGACGCGCTGCTCCCAGCGGCGGCCGTCGACGTCCTTTTCGGAGTCGCCGGCGGGCATGGCCTGGATGAGGCCGACGCGGTCGCAGGACTCGACGTCCTGGCGCCAAGGGGCGATGTGCATCCAGCGGACGAGATTGCCGCCGCTCTCGACCATGAGCCCGTTGGAGAAATCGCTGACCCAGGGCGGCACGGACATGCCGAGGGCGGGCCACTCGTTGGAGGTGCGCTGGGCGTAGCCCTTCATCTGGAGAATGCGGCCGTTGAGCTCGACCATGCCGCCCGCGAACTTGGTCTGGCGGAAGCCGGTGCGGGTGCGGACGGAGTCGACGGGTTTGCCGTCGACGAAGAGGCGGGTGGTGACGTCGTAGAGGTTGCCGCGGCCCCAGGTCCACCATTGCAGGCCGGAGACGCGGGCGCCGGCGGAGACGGTGGCGGTGGCACCGGCGGCGAGTGTCACGGGTTTTTCGGCGCGAAAGGTGGAGAGCACCTTGCCGGCGAGATCGGCGACCTCGACCTCGTAGCCGAAGCTGCGCGGGGCGGAGTGGTCGTTGCGGACCTCGGCGTCGGCGTGGATGGTGGCGGCGCCGGCGGGGAGATCGAAGTCCTGCGCGTAAACGTAGACGCCGACGGTGCCGAGGCCGTTCCAGAGCGGGAGCGTCTGGTGGAGGCGATCGACGACGTGGAGGCGGACGTTCTTGGGGATGCCGCCGTAGTTGGCGTTGAAGTTTTTGTCGTTCCACTGGTAGCGGCCTTTGGTGGCGCGCTCGCGGTAGTCCCAGGCGTTGTCGGTGCGGACGGCGAGGATGTTGACGGCGGGGGCGGCCTTGGCGGCCTCGGTGATGTCGAAGCCTACGCCGGTGATTCCGTCCTCGTGGAGGCCGATGGATTTGCCGTTGAGGAAAAACTCAGCGCCTTGGCGGACGCCCTCGAACTCGAGGTAGACTTTCTTCCCTTCGGAACCGGGGGGCAGGACGAAGCTCTTGCGATACCAGGCGATGCCGGTGGGGTGCTTGTCGATGGCGACGCGGAAGGCGTCGTCCTCGTTCCATGCGCGCGGGAGGGTGACTTGTTTCCAGGCGGCGTCATCGAAGGCGGGATTTTCGGCGCCCGTGCCTTCGCCGACAAAGAGGCGCCAGCCGGGGTTGAAATCATAGGCCGCTCGCTGGGCGTGCGCGCGGGGGAGGGTAAGGTGGACGACGGCGAGCAGAACGAAAAGTCCGGCCCGGAGGGGGGAACGTGGGGACATGGCGGGGAAAGGTTGGGACACGGATGGCCGGGGCCAAGCGAGTGGAACTGTTACCATAACATTATATCGAGGTAAACTCGGGTTCGGTTGGCCGGGTAGGTCAGTCGCGAAGCGTGTGATCGACGGGAAGATCTTCGCCGGAGAAGAGACGTGTCGTGAGAGAGGGCTCGTCGGGGTCGGACCAAAAGGGATCTTTCGCCGGGAGGCCGAGGGGGAGGAAGGCGGCCGTGCAAAGGTAGAGGCTGCCGGTGCTGATGTAGTTTTCCGCGAGGCTGGGCTGATGTCCGCAAAGGCCGATGCGGAGCCAGTCGTTGGCGTCGAAGGTCTGGGGCGCGCCCAGCGTGCGGCGGATGACGGCGTCGAGCGCGGCGCGGACTCGCGCAGGTGGCACGCGCGAGGGCAGATCGTGACGGAGCGCGGAGTCGGCGAGGTGGTGGAAGGCGCCGCAGCGGTAACTAAGGGAGCGGCCGGTCGGCGGAAAGGAGCCGTCGGGGAGGATGGTGCGTTCCTGGACGGTGGCGTAGCGGCGGGCGCGGGAGACGATGTCGTCCCGATATTTGTCCCAACGCTCCTTCGCGAGCGGATGATGGGCCAGCACCGCGACGAGCGCCGGGTGCATGATCAAGCTGTTGTAATAGTTGGCGTGGTAGCGCGGGCCGTCGCCGTAGTGGCCGTCGCCCGCATACCAATCGGCGAACTGCGAGAGCGCGAAGTCGACGGGGCCGATGTCGGCGGCGGCTCCGGTTTTGGCGAGAGCGGTTTCGACCAAGGCGGAGAACAGGATCCAGTTGTTGCTCGGCGGTTTTTGGGCGCGGGAGGCGGTCAGGATTTCGTGGACGGACGCGCGCGCCGCGGGCGACAGCTTTTCCCAAAGGACGACGGGGGCGCGCAGGATGGCGAGGGAGAGGTGGGCGCACTCGACCAAGGTTTGGCGCATCGCCCAATCGATGTCGGCGGGTGGCAGGAGGGCGGGCAGGTGTTCGAGCGAGCGGGTGGCGAGTCCGGCGAGGCGGGCTGCGACGGGGTCGAGGGCGGGCGCGAGGTTGCCTTGTTCCAGCCAGGGAGCGAGGCCGACGAGAGTGCGTGCGAGCGCTTCGAACGGCGCGATGGGAGCGCGGTTTATTTTGTGATGCGCGGGCGACTCGTTGGGCATGGCCTGCGGGAGCAGACCGAGCGCGGCGTGGTCGAGAACGGGCAGGGCGATGCGCTCGGCGAGCCGAGTCCATTGATCGCGGAGGGTGCTCATCGGCGGGGGTTGGGGCGGGGCGCGCGCGAGCCGACAGGCCGCGAGCGCGCAGGGAAGCTGGCGCGTCGCGGGGATTTTTCGAAGGGAAACCCGGGCTTAATCGGCTTAACGTAAGATTTTCTCCGAGGCGGGACGGAAAAGATGCCAAGTCTCGGCGACGCTTCAGGACCGGGAAAACAAAAGCCCCGCGCTCGTTGTGGAGCGCGGGGCGGGAGCGGAAGCGACAAGCGGCCGGAAACGATGCGTCAGGCGCGGCGGCGACGACGCAGGCCGACGCATGCCACGCCGGCGAGGCCGGCGAGCGCGGCGAAGGCGGAAGGCTCGGGGACGGCCGCGGCGGCGACGGCGAGGATGCCGTCGTTGGCGCCACCGTCGGCGGTGAAGGTGAACTTCAGCCCGCCG
>CBIHRE010000481.1:0-4369 GCA_966212385.1 uncultured Akkermansia sp.
TGGTCTGGAAGTAGACGTAGCTGGAGTCCTTGGCGCCGCCGTCGATGGCGGGCTTGCTGAGCGACTCCTTGATGTAGTCGCCCGCGAAGTAGTGGCTGATGCCGAGCTCGAAGTGGCACCAGAGGACGGGGTAGTAGCCGACGACGAGGTCGACTTCGTTGCCGAGTTCCTGGCTGGAGCCGACTCCGGCGCTGCCGGGGACGCCGTAGGCGCCGCCGTTGCGGGCCACGCCGCCGACGTTATACCAGTAGTCCTCCGTGGTCGCGAGGAGCTGGTAGTGGTGCTCGAGGGCGACGGTGACGGTGTTGACCGGCTTGAAGGTGACGGCGGTGCGGAAGTCCTGCAGGTTCTGCAGGCTGCTCAGGTCCATGTAGCCGTAGTGAAGGTGCGTCGTGGCGAAGAGATTCTGGAAGGTGTTGCTCGTGCCATCGAGGCGGTTCTTGTCGCCCGACGCGTAGCTGTAGGTGAAGCTGAGGCGGGGCTGCATGGAGCTTTCGGTCCAGGTGTAGCCGAGCTGGGCGATGGCGGCGTAGGCCTCCTGTTCGCGTTCGCGGGCGGCGCGGATGACGGAGGGGCCCGCGACGGGGCCGACGGCGCCGCGGGCGGCGGTGCCGGTCTGGTTGTTGATGGAGCCGCCCTGATAGATGAACTCGGCGGTGTAGTCCCAGGCGCCATACGCGCCGGGCTTGGATTTCAGGCGGAGGCCGTAGACGTCGAGGTCCTGGACGACGGGGTTGCGGAAGGGGGCGGGGACGCCGCGCCAGTCTTCGCGGGAGGAGTCGCGATCGACGTCGCGGTTGTAGTAGTAGGCCTCGACGATGTTTTTGTCGGTGAAGGAGGCGATCGTGGGGAAGTTGAAGTAGAGGCCCGAGAAGAGATCGGTGTCGGGGTGGGACTTGTTGAAGTTGTGGTTGTCGTTCTGGACGACGGAGCCGGTGAATGCGTCGACGCCGAACCACTGGGTCTGGGCGCGGAGTTTGACGGCGTCGAAGGAGCGGGCGTTGTTGTTCCAGCGGAAACCGCCGACCTGGCGCTGGTCGCCGTAGATGAACTCCTGGCGGCCGATCTTGGCGGAGACGGGGAACTCCTTGTGGTTGCCGACGAAGAGGTAGGCCTGGTGGACGTTCATGTCGGAGTCGCTCTCGGTGAGGGCGACGTCGCGACGGGCGGCGACGGAGGCGGGGGGCGTGAGGCCGGTGGCGGGGGCGTTGTTTTCGCGCTCGTCGTCGTAGGCGGAGCTGGAGCGGCCCTCGACGAAGGCCTCGAACCACTTGCCGGTGTAGCCGACGCGGGGCATCACGCGGGTGAGGAAGTAGCTGTTGTTGTTGTCGCGGTTGGTGCCGGCGGCGGAGGGGCGGGAGGAGAAGTCGAAATTCTGGCCGGCGGCGGTGAAGCCGGAGTCGTCCTTGCCCTCGAAGCGGCCGCGGATGTTGACGCCGATGTTCCACTGGTTGGCGTAGGGATCCTTGGCGCGGAGGTAGTCGTTCACGAGGCCCGGGTAGGGGCGGGGCGGCGTGGGGAGATACTGGGCGACGGCGGGCAGCGAGGCGCAGAGCGCGACGATGCCTGCGACGAGCGAGGCGTGGCGGCGATGGAGTCGGGTGGTCATTTGGATGGCAGGTTGGTTGATGCGGAACAGGGAAAGTGGGCGGGCAAGGCAGTGGCCGGGCCGCGCGGTCGAGGCGCGGATCGCGGGATGAACGCCGGCCGCGGCTCAGACGGCGGCGAAGGCGTTCATGAAGCGGCGAAAACCGGTGGAGGGCGGCTTGGTCGCGGTGGGAGGCGGAAGATCGGGCGAGGGCGCCGGGCGGTGATGGCTGCGCTCGTTGAGGAAGTGGATGAGGTATTCGCGGGCCTTGTAGTAGTTCGGGTCCTCGAGGAGGGCCTTGCGTGAACGGGGGCGGGGAAAGTTGACCTCGTAGATATCGCCGACGGTGGCCTCGGGGCCGTCGGTCATCATGACGACGCGGTCGGCGAGGTAGAGGGCCTCGTCGACGTCGTGGGTGACGATGAGAGCGGTCTTCTGGTCGCGCTGCCAGAGGTCGAGGAGCACGTCCTGGAGCTCCATCTTGGTGAGGTTGTCGAGCATGCCGAAGGGCTCGTCGAGGAGGAGCATCTTGGGCGAGAGGGCGAAGGCGCGGGCGATGCCGCAGCGCTGGCGCATGCCTTGCGAGAGCTCGCCGGGGCGCTTGTGCATGGCGTCGGCCAGGCCGACGACGGAGAGGTAATACTCGGCGATCTGGCGGCGCTCGGCGGCGCTGGCGGTGTAGTAGACCTGCTCGACGCCGAGCATGACGTTTTCGAAGGCGGTATACCAGGGAAGGAGGCAGGGGGCCTGAAAAACGACGCCGCGATCGGGGCCGGCGTTGGTGACTTCCTTGCCGGCAAGGATGATGCCGCCCTCGGACACGTCGGAGAGGCCGGCGATCATGGAGAGGACGGTGGACTTTCCGCAGCCGGAGTGGCCGATGAGGGCGATGAATTCGCCTTTGCGAACTTGAAGATTGAAATCCTTCACCACGGTGAGCGGGCCCTTGGGCGTGGGGAAGGTCTTATGCAGGCGGGAAAGTTCGAGAAAGTGCGACATGGGGCTGACGGGTGGTCGTTTTTGACCGCGAATGAACGCGAACGGACGCGAATAGGAGGAAGGACGGGGCGGGGTTGTCGGGCTCAGGTGGATACGATGGTCTCGCGTTTTTCCTCGGAGGGGCGGCGCGGGGGGCGGTTGACCCGGGGCTGGTCGAGGTCCTCGGGGAGGATGTCGGGCAGGACCAGTTTGCGCGTCGTGGTCTGACGGGCCCGCGCGCCGTAACCGAGGAGCTTTTCCGTGATGTGGGCGCGCAGGCGCTTGAACTCGGGGTCGTGGTTGAGCGCGGTGCGATCGCGCGGGCGGGGAATGTCGACCGTGACGGGGGCGTCGAGCGTGGCGCCGGGGCCGAGGGTGAGCGGGATGACGCGGTCGGCGAGGAGGAGGGCCTCGTCGACGGAGTTGGTGATGAGAAGAATCGTGGTGTTGTCCGTGCGGCGGATCTGCGTGATCTCGTCCTGGAGGTTGGCGCGGGTGAGGGCGTCGAGGGCGGAGAGCGGCTCGTCGAGGAGGAGCACGCGGGGCTGGATCGCGAGGGTGCGTGCGACGGAGACGCGCTGGCGCATGCCGCCGGAGAGCTGGCGGGGGAGGCGGTCCTTCGCATGCGAGAGCTTCACCATCGAGATGTATTTATCCACGTGGGCGGCGCGCTCGGCGGGCGTCTGCTTCGGGAAAACGGCCTGCACGGCGAGGGAGATGTTTTCCTCGACGGTGAGCCAGGGGAGGAGGGAGTAATTTTGGAAAACGAGGCCGCGGTCGGGCGAGGGGCCGGAGACGGGTTTGCCCTCGAGGCGGATTTCGCCGCCGTCGGGCCTCACCAAGCCGGCGATCATCGACATCAGGGTGGTCTTGCCCTGGCCCGAGTAGCCGACGATGGCGACGAACTCGCCCTCGATCATGGAGAGGTTGACGTCCTTGAGGATCGGCGTGCCGCCGTAGGATTTGGAGACGTTTTTGAGTTCGAGGAAGCTCATGGGCTAGAGGTGGGAGCGGGAGGCCGGAATCGGGCGGGGTCAGGCGGCCTTGAAACGGGATTCGGCGACGCTCATCAGGCGGTCGAGCACGTAGCCGATGAAGCCGATCGTCAGGATGGAGAAGATGATGTTTCCGTAGTTCGCGTTGTTATACTCGTTCCAAAGGAAGGATCCGACGCCGGTGCGTCCGGTGAGCATCTCGGCGGCGACGATGACGAGCCAGGCGATGCCGAGGGAGAGGCGGAAGCCGGTGAACATGTAGGGGAGCGTCGCCGGCACCATGATCTTGAAGAGCATCTTCGTGCGGGAGAGTTTCAGGACGCGGCCGACGTTGAGATAATCCTGCGGGATGGCGCGGACGCCGACGGCGGTGTTGAGCACGGTCGGCCACATGGCGCAGATCGCGATGGTGAAGAGAGCGCCGTTTTCGAGAGCCTGGGCGCCGGTGCTGAGGAAGAGCACCATTCCGAGCGGGAGCCAGGCAAGAGGGGAGACGGGACGGAGGACCTGGACGATGGGGTCGAAGACGCGGGCGAAGGCCTTGGAGAGGCCGAGGAGAAAACCGATGGGCGTGCCGACGATGAGGGCGATGGCGTAGCCTTTGGCGACGAGGAAGAGCGAGTAGCCGACGAGGCGCAGGATGCCCTGGTCCTGCTCTCCGCGTTTGGCGAGGGGCTCGACGATGTAGGGTTTGGCGGCGGTCCACGTGGCTCCGGGCGTGGGCAGCTCCTTGGCCACGGTGGCGCTGATGATCGACCAGAGGCCGAGACAGAGGACGAGGCCGGCGAGGAGGCTGACGGCGCTGATG
>CBIHRE010000482.1:0-4362 GCA_966212385.1 uncultured Akkermansia sp.
TAGCTGGGACGAGCATGTTAAGCCGATGCAGACAAATTCCGACAGGCGTTTGGTCCGCCACGACGGCGTGGCGAACATCCTGTTTCTCGACGGGCACGTCGCTTCGTTCACGCTGGCTCAAACCGCCTACGGCAATCCGGCGATCCGGCCGACGATGATGCGCTGGTTTACCTTGCGCTGATTCACGCAAGCCGAAGCGGCGTTGCGCCAACGGGCGGGCCTTTCGAGGCCCGCTTTTCTTTTTTCCCTGATCTGGCGCGTCTCGAAAATTGCGTCTGCGGATGCCTCGATCTGCGGCCGCTATCGATCGTATCGAGGACATCATGGCGGCCCATCACGCAGCGGGACTTTTATAGACCGGCAGATTTCGGGAGTAATACCAATGGCTGGTTGTCTTCCGGATTTTAGGTGGACGGGCAGAGCTCTCCGCCCGTGGATCGATATGCAAGCAGCGGGCGCAGGGACGCGCCCGTCCACCCCGGAAACCAAAGTCTAAATCCACCAAGCCGCGGGTATAAAACCCGACGGCCGGTCCGCCCGTCGTCTTGGAAGGCGCCGCTGTGCTGGTGGGCGTCTGAACCAGCCCATGTGCGGTTTCGCGAGCCGGTGCGCACGCCGGGCGGACGTGGAAGCCGATCTACGACAAACGAGCGGCGCGGTCGGTTGATGTGACAGAGACGTGTCATGGCCTGGACGGGTCCGTTTCCGAGGGCAGCGCGCCACGCCCGGGCTTTTTTTCCCGTCAAGCGGCCGTCTGCTCTTTTCCGTTTTTGCATGAGGCGAAGCGTCGCGCGCAAAAAAGGCGTGGCGCCATGCGCCACGCCTCGAGGGTTTGAAACTTTCCAAGCTTAAGACTCAGGGCTTCGGAGCCACCTTCACCCGGAGGAAGGTGCGCGCGCCCGAGGCGGGCACGGTGACGACCACGCGATTCGTCGATCCGTCAAGCGCGGTTTCGCTTACGGTCGCGCCGCCGGAGCCGTGGACGACGGCGGTCCAGGTGGCGAGATCGGTCGAGGATTCGGCGCCGATGGTGTAATCGGTTTTCGCCGCCACCTTGATGTCGAAGGTGAGCGACAGGTTGGCTCCATTGCGGGTGGCGACCGGGAGGATCGAGGTGCTTGCCGAGAGCGGATTGCCGCCGAGCGCGAACTCGAGCAGGTTGCTCACGCCGTCGTTGTCAGGATCTTGGGTGGCGCCGTCGTTCACGCCGCTGGTGAGGCCTTGGCCGGAGGCCCAGGTCGCGTAGGCGCTGGCCGAGGCGTTCACCGTGACTGTCACGGCGTTGCTCGTGGCGCTGCCGGCGGAGTTGGTGGCCACGACCTTGTAAGAGCCGGTGTCCGCGGTGGTGACGGAGATCTTCGAATAGGTGGCGTTGGTTGCCCCGGAGATCGGCGAATCGTTCTTATACCACTGGAAGCTTGGCGCCGGGGTGCCGGAAGCGGCGGCGACGAGCGTGAGCGTATCGCCTGCGTTCAGCGTTTGGCCGGAGGGCTGGGTGGTGATGGCGGGAGCCACGGCGGAGGATGCCACGCCCTTCACGATGGAGAGATCCGTGACGACGAGGGTCGGCACCGTGGTGCCGTCGTTGTTGCGGATGCCGAGGGCCAAGGCGTCGAAGCCGGTGGCGACGTCGGAGGGAAGCGCGCCGGCGGTCGCGGTGATGGCGTTGGTCGTGTAGAGCGGAGTGCCGGTGGCGGTGGAGCCCGAGTAGAGCGAGTAGGCGATGGTGTATTGGTTGCTGGCGCTCAGGGTGATCGAGTAATCGAGCGTGTAGGTGGTGTTGTTCGCGAGGGCGATGGTGCCTCCGACGCCGGGGATGAGGCCGACGGAAACGCCCGCCGGTTCTCCAAAGGCGGCGCCCGTGCTGCCGGCGGGGAAGAGCAACTCCTGTCCGCGGTTCGTGGTCGTGGTGGTCTGAGCGGGGCGGGTGCCGATGTCGCCGCCGCTGTTTCCGATGGTCAGGGACGAGCGATAGCCGGTCCAATTTTGCGTGCCTGATCCGACCGCACTGGTGCCGCCCATGTTGACCGAGGCGGTGTCCAAGGCGAGCGGCGCGCTGCCGTGCGAGTTATACAGGCCGAAGCACAAGGTGCGCAGGTTGGAGCCGCTCAGAGTGGCGCGGAGGCGGAGGAAGTCGCCGACGCCGGAGAGCGCGACGGGGGAGGTGGCGAAGCGACCGACGCCTTCCACGATGGCCGAGCCGGCGGGCGTGTTCCAGGTGATGGTCAGCGGGCGGGTTTCGACGACCTCGGTCGTGGCGGCGTCGTCGCCGACGGAGCTGTTGGTCGCGTCACGTCCGGAGAGGATAAACCAGCTGGTCGAGCTGGAGGTGATGGGCGTGTCGGCGTTGTTCTTCGTGTCGGTCGCGAAATTGGTCGCGAGGATCGTCGTGCTGCTGGTGCCCACGACGGTGAGAACGGTGTTGGTGGAGGTCGCGCTACCGGCCTCGTTGGTCACCACGACGTGATAGGTGCCGGCGTCGCCTGATGTGGCGGAGGCGATGGTGTAGGTCGTGCCGATGGCGCCGGTGATGGCGTCGGAGCCCTTATACCATTGATAGGTGCGGGGCGAGGAACCGGCATAGCCGGCGTTCAGCGTGATGCTGTTGCCCTGATGGACGGTGATGGCCGCCGGCGGTTGGGTGGTCAGCGAGGGGGCGATGACGTTGACCGTGACGAGGACGCCGTTGCTGGTCACCGAGCCGTAGGTGTTGGTCGCGGTGACGGTGTAGGTGCCGCCGTTCGCGGTCGCCGCGCTGGCGACCGAATAGCTCGCCGCGGTGGCTCCGGAGATCGCGTTGCCGTTTAGATACCACTGGTAAGCGGGGGCGGGGAGACCGGAGGCGACGACGGAAAGGTTGATGGCCTGGCCGACGTTGACAGTCACCGGCGAAGGCTGGGTGGTGATGGCAGGCGCGGCCGTGTTGATGGTGACGACGGCGTTGTTGCTCGTGGCGGAGCCTTGCGAGTTCGTGGCGACCACCTTGTAGGTGCCGGCGTCGGTTTCCGTGGTGGAGGCGACGGTATAAGTGGCTGAGGTGGCGCCGGAGATCGGGTTGTTGTTTTTAAACCACTGGTAGGACGGGGTGGGGACGCCGGAGGCTTCGGCGACCAAGGTCAGGGTGGTGCCGGCGTCGACCGCTTGGGTGAGCGGCTGGGTGGTGATCGCGGGGGCGGTGAGCGAAGAGACGTTCACCGTCACGGTCTGGCTGATTTCGTATCCGTAGGCGTTCGAAACGACCACGTAGTATTGTCCCGCGTCGCCGGAGGAGGCGTTGGTGAAGTTGTAGGTGGCGGAAGTGGCGCCGGAAAGCGGCGAGCCGTCCTTATACCACTGGTAGGCCAAGGTGCCGGAGCCGTTGGCGGTCACGCTGACCGAGCCGCTTCCCGCCAAAGGCAGATTTTGCGTGGTGGGCTGGGCGGTGATCTTGGCGATGTCGGAGTTTTTCGCCGTTACCTTGATGTCGGTGTATTGAAGGAAGACGCTTGGGTAACCTGCGGGATTGGCGGCGCTGCCCGTGTCAACGCGTCCGCCAACGGCCACCGCATCGAAAGAATCGGTGATCGCGCTTGGCTGCGCCGAGGCGTTCGAAGTCGATCCGCTGCTGGAGTATACGACCGAGTTGGTGCTCTGGTTGGTGACGGTCAACGTAAAGGAGAAGGCGGTCGCCGAGGAACGCTGGATGCGATAGACGATTCCGTATGGCGTGGACGTGCTCTCCGCTCTCCATGCCACGCTGGAGGTGGAATTCACGAGCGAGCCGACGTCGATGTGCGCCGGGGAGGTGTATTGGCCCGTGCCGACCGAGAGAACCTCGTAGCCGTTGTTGCCGGCCGAGCTGGTCTGTGCCGGGCGCGCCACGAAGCTGGCGCTTGTCGAAGCATTCAAGGACATCGCCCGATAGCCGGTCCAACCGCTTGTGCCCCCGACGGCGAATTGTCCGGAGACGGCTGTCAGGCCGTTGTTGAGCATCAGCACGCCGTCGGGACGGGCCGTCAATGGGTCGACTCCCCCTGAGTTGAACATTCCGACGGCTATATTCGTGAGGCCGCCCGTGTAAAAGGTGCCGGAAAACTCGATGTAGTCGCCCACGGCGGCGAGCTTTATACGGCTCGCATAAGGAGTTATGCGTCCGGCGACTTGAGTGGTGGCCGAGGTGGAGCCACCGCCAGAGCGGAGCAGGCCGTTGGCATCCACGGAGAGGCCGCCGTTGGCCTTGTTGAAGGCGCCATACCAAGTCGTCCCTGCCGTTGTGTTGACACTGGGATGTTGGTTGTTCGGCGCCGAAGAAACGACGCCTACGGTGTTCGCGGAACCGGAGAAGTCGGTGTCAAAAACGACCGACTCGGCGATGGCGCTCAG
>CBIHRE010000483.1:0-4360 GCA_966212385.1 uncultured Akkermansia sp.
GCGTTCGTCGGCGCCGTTCCCGAGCCGTCATAGGTGAAGTTCACTGTCAGCCCGCTCGGCGTCGTCGTCGCCGTCGCCACCCGCGCGCTGCCATCGTAGGTCTGGCTCAAGCTGCCCAAGGTCACCGTCGCCGTCGCCTTCGCCACGTTCAAGGTGCCCGATGCGCTTCCTTGGTAGTTCGTGTCGCTGATCGTTCCCACCACCGCGTAGCTGCCTGCGTTCGTCGGCGCCGTTCCCGAGCCGTCGTAGGTGAAGTTCACCGTCAGCCCGCTCGGCGTCGTCGTCGCCGTCGCCACCCGCGCGCTTCCGCTATAGGTCTGGCTCAGACTTCCCAAGGTCACTGTCGCCGTCGCCTTGCCAATGGTGAAAACCAAGGTCGCCGTGCCGGTGCCGCCCGAATTGGTGGCGCCGATGGTGACGTTAAAAGTGCCGGTGGCCGAGGGGGTGCCGGTGATCTGGCCATTCGAGGTATTGACCGACAAACCGGAGGGAAGCCCGCTCGCGCTGAAGGACGAAGGGGAATTGGTCCCGGTGATCGTGTAGGTAGAAATGGCCGACCCGTAGGTGCCCGAGGCGGTGAGCGTGCTGGAGATCACCGGGGCGGGCTGGGCGGTCGTAAAGTTCAGCGCGGTGGTGGAGCTCAAGCCCGCGTAGACCGCGCCGCCACCGTTGGCGAAGGAACCTGCGGCGATCTGCACGTAATAGGAGGTCAGCGATGCGAGCGTGACACCGGTGTTTACCGTCCACGTCGTTCCCGAGCCGGTCACGCTGCCGCTGGAAACGGCGATCGTGGCGACCGCCACGTTATCGCTCGTGCGACGGACCGTGATGTTGCCGGAGCCCTTTGCTACGGACTGATCGAAGACCAAGGTGATCGTGGTGCTCGGGGACACGCCGGTGGCGTTATCCGCCGGGGTGGAGGACGAGAGCTTGGGCGGTGATCCGGCCTGCTTGAAGTAACTGCCGGTGGAGGAGGCCACGCCGGCGCGAATATCCACGTCACCATCCGCATCGATGTCGCCCGCATAGTAGGTCGTGCCCGTGTTGTCCGGAAGAATCAGACCCGCGAAAGGGGACGATGCCTGAGCCAGCAACGTGAAGGTGCCATCGCCGTTGCTGCGCCCATACTGAAACGCGGTGCCATTGCCGCCCGTCTGGTAGAGAATGTCGGTGTCGCGATCACCATCCATGTCGCCTACCACCACGCGACCGGCGGCCGCCGGGGCGGGAAACGTCGTCGAGGACTGCGCACTGAACGTGGACCCGTCGTTGCGGAAATAGCTCCCGGTGGTGTTGGCGACCGCCGCCCAGACGTCGATGTCTCCGTCGCCGTCAAAATCTCCGGCGTAGTAGCTGCGGCCGGTATTGTTGGGAAGCGTGAGGCCGGCGAAAGGAGAGGACGCTTGGGAGAGCAGCGTGAAGGTGCCGCCATCGTTACGCCCGTATTGGAACGCCGAGCCATTGGCCCCCGTTTGATAAAGAATGTCGGCGTCACCATCTCCGTCGAAATCGGCCACCACGCAGCGACCGGCGGCCGCCGGAGCGGGAAACGTCGCCGAGGATTGCCCCGTGTAACCCGAGACGTCCTTGCGATAGTAGCTGCCCGTGGCGGAATTCACCGCCGCCCAAACATCCTGGTCTCCATCCCCGTCGAAATCCCCCGAGTAATAATTTGTTCCGGTGTTGTCGACCAAGGTGACCGCGGAAAAAGGTGATGCCGACTGCGCGAGAACGGTGAAGGTGCCGTCGCCGTTGCTGCGCCCATACTGAAACGCGGTGCCATTCCCCCCCGTCTGGTAAAGAATGTCAGCATCGCCATCGGCATCGTTATCGACGAGGATATAGCGTCCGGCCGCCGTGGGAGCCGGAAATGTGCTCGTGCTTTCGCTGGTGAACGCCGCGAAGGCGGACGAAGCCGAGGCGCACACGGCGACCAAGGCGGCGCGAGGCGCCGCAAAAGCAAGACCTTGGCGCACACGGGACAATGCAAAAGGAAATTTCATAAGAATATGGCCTGGAACCGGGAAGGAGAACACCGCGAAAAGGGGCGCCGCGTGGCAACCGGCGCCCCGTCGAAAGCGCAAAGGTTTAGTTGCGCGAGGGGTAGATGCCTTCGAGCGCGATGATGAAGGTCACGCAAAGAAAGGGCGGCATGTTGTCGTGCGGCTGGCTGCCTCCGGCCAAGCCAATCGAGGTGGGCGCCATCTGGGCGTTCGGCGCCGCGCTCCCGCCCAGGTAGGTGTTGATCGGATTCAGGTTAGCATCCGCCGACGTCGCCAGCAGCGTGCCGGTCGGGTTATCGGTGGCGCCTCCGGTGGTGGTGCAGTTCAGGGGATGGTTGTGCGCCGGTATTTGAGTGCTGATCAAGGTCACCGACTCGGATCCGGACATTTCGCCGATAACTCGGCCGGAGAGTCCGGGACCGTTGCCCCAGTGCATCGGCAGACGGCCCTGGAGATTCGGCAGGGCGAAGGTCGTGATCCCATCGCCGCCATAGGTGGTGCCAAGCAGGCTGAACAGGGCGGTGTTTTGAGCGATGGAGAGGAGCTGGCCATTGCAAAGGGCCCAGCCCTTGGCCGCGAAGTTAAAGCCAACCATACGAATTTCACCGAGGAAGGGTTCTGACATAATGATCGAGGATTTGAGGTTAGTTGTGTTTTGAAGAATCGCCGCCCGGACGGATGGCGAAAGAGGTTCGCACGCAGCGGGCTGCGCCTTTGTGGATTGCGAAAATATCAGGAAGCCGCGCAAAACGTCGGCCATCGTGCCGCCGCCTATCGCCCCCGTTCCCCCGCCCTTTTTCCTGCGGCCCGTCGCGGCGCCCGACGAGGGCTTCCTGCTTCGTCTCTACGCCAACATCCGCGCCGAGGAACTTGCCCGCACCGGCTGGGACGCGTCGCAACGCGATGCTTTCATCCGCCAGCAGTTCCATGCGCGACGCAGCGATTACGCGACCCGCTTCCCCGGTGCCGAAGAGTCTATCGTCGTGATCCAAGGGAAAGACGCCGGCGCATGGACGGTCTGGCGGGGCAAGAACGAAATCCGCTTGGTCAATGTGGAGCTGGATAGCGCAAACCGTGGACGCGGCGTCGGCGGCGCCCTGATCTCCGGCCTTCTCCAAGAAGCGAAAACGTCGCGTCTGCCCGCCGTCCTCAGCGTTCGCGAGGACAACCTCGCCGCTCAGCGCCTTTACCTGCGCCTTGGTTTCGTCCGTCAAAGCCGCGCCCATGGCTATCTCGGCATGAGAGCCTTTTCCGGCAAAAGATGAGGGCGCTTTCCTTGTCATCGCTGGGTGCAAATTACCTACGAAGACGTGGAGATGATTAAGTATTTACCGTCCCACAAACTCAAATACGCGGCTATCGCAGGAAATATGTAAAAAATACAGATACGTAAGGTCCTGAAAATGAGATCGTCGCTCGCTTGGTGTTAAGAGCCGGCGCCAAAAATAATCCGGCTAAGTCAAAGAGGTGTTAATACGCACCCTAGCGAACAGTCGCTCCTGTCGGCCAAGGTCAGAGCAGCGGCACGCGCGGCGCCTACCAGCTTCTTTAGCGTCGAAGAATCAGCCCGACCGCTTCTTGCGCTGCGGCGAAACCGAAGTTGGCCGTCACCCAAACTGCGGCACCGAGGCCTGCGGAACAGTCCAGCCGCGTGCTGGAGCCGGGCTCCGGCGACGCCGCGCAGGTGCCGTCGGCCCAAGGATAGACCGGCGGCTCCGTGCTCCACACCGTGCGAATACCGTAGCGATGTCCCTCGCCGCCGGGAAAGCCATGTTCCTTGCGGAGCGTTTTACGCACCTGTCTCAGCAGATCGTCCCCGCCCGATTCACCCAAATCGCCGGCGCGCAGACGCGTGCCGTCGCGCTTGCCGCCCGCCCCGCCGGTCGTGACCACGGGCAATCCCCGCGCCACGCACGCCGCGAGCAGGCGGGCCTTGTGCGCGACCGAGTCGATCGCATCCACCACCACCTGGTAGGGCCGCTCCGGCGCGAGCAGGCGATCCGCGTTGGCGGCCACGAAAAACTCCTGCACCGCATCCACCCGGCAGCCCGGATTTATCAGGCGTATTCTATCCGCCAATACATCCACCTTGGGCCGGCCGATCTGCCCGTCGAGAGCGTGAAGCTGGCGGTTGACGTTGCTCACGCAAACCTCGTCGAGGTCGATCAGCGTGATCTCCCCCACCCCGCCGCGCGCCAGCGCCTCGGCCGTCCAGGAGCCGACCCCGCCGACGCCGACCACGCAGGCATGGGCCGCGCGCAGCTTCGCCAACGCGTCGCGGCCATATAGCCGCGCCAGGCCGCCGAAGCGCGCCTCGTGGTCGTCGGGGGTCGTCTGGCTCCTCGCAACGCGCATCG
>CBIHRE010000484.1:0-4358 GCA_966212385.1 uncultured Akkermansia sp.
CGGGCGCTGTCCGGGCACGACGGGCGCGCGGTCGTGGTGACGGACGCGGTGCTGCGGCTGATCCCGGCGCCGGCGGCGCGGTGGACTTTGTTGACGAGTTTCGCGGACGAGGTCGGCGCGTTCAAGGCGGCGCGGGCCTTGTTCGGCGCGCGGGTGCAGCCGGCGATTTGCGAGTTTTTGGACCGCTATTCGGTGCAGTGCGCCGAGCAGGCGATGAAGACGACGATCTTTCGGGGGCAGCCGGGCAAGCCGGTGATCTTGCTCGAGCTCGCGGGCTCGGATGCGGAGTTGGCGGACGCGAAGCAGGCGGTGCTGGCCTGGGCGAAGGCCAACGCGGTCGGGCAGCGCGAGGCGAAGACGCGCGAGGAGGCGGAGACGCTCTGGGCGGTGCGCCGGAAGTGCTCGGGCGCGATGTTCCAGATGGGCGACGCCAAGTTGAACGAGGACATCACCGTGCCGCTCGGCGCCTACGAGGCGTTCGCCGTATGGCTGGAGCAACTACGAGCGAAGTCGGGGCTGGCGATCCCGACCTTCGGGCATCTGGCCGACGGCAACCTCCACGTGAACATCATGTATCACAAGGCGGTGCCGAAGGAGTGTCGCGCGGCGGAAAAGGCGGTGCTGGCGCTGATGAAGAAGGTGGTGTCGCTGGGCGGCGCGATCTCGGGCGAGCACGGCATCGGGCTGGCGAAGACGCCGTTTTTGCGGATGCAGCATTCGGCGGCGCAGGTAAAGGCGATGCAGGCGGTGAAGCAGGCGCTCGATCCTAAGGGCGTCCTGAATCCCGGGAAGATGTTCGAGGTTTTCGAGGTCTGGAAGGCGCCGCGCGTGGCCGTGAGTTTCCCGTGGGACCACAAGTGAGGCGGCGAACGGGGGACGCGGTGATCGTTACACCCATCCCCTCGGTCTCGGTTTGAGCGGATGGGCGGGCCTTTTGCACGCGGCTCGCTCCCCCGGACGGCGGGCACAGGGACGTGCCCGCCCACCTTGTGGCAATTTGGGATCAGAACGCGAAGACCGCGCCGACGGTGTAGGCCCAGTTGCCGCCTTCGATGGTGGTGACCTTGGAGTAGAGCGCGAGGTCGGTGTTGAGCCAGTAGTTGCCGCGGACGGCGCCGGAGAAGTAGCCGCCGTTCCAGTCCTCGGCGAGGAACTCGCTCCAGGAGAGCTCGGCGGAGACGGAGAGGCGCTCGGTCAGCAGGCACTCGGAGCCGGCGTCGATCTGGTAGAAGGGATCGTTGGAAACGTGCCACCATTCGTAGCCGAGCTCGGCGCGGACGAAGGGTCGGCAGGAACCGTGTTGCGTGTAGGCGGTGAGCGAGACGCCGAGGTCCTGGAAGTTTTCGTCGCGGTCGCCTTCGAGCCAGTCGTGTTCGAAGGAGGCGCCGAGGTCGAGATGGGCGGTGACGGGGACGTTGATCGCGGTGCCGACGGCGAAGCCGTTGTCGGGGTCGTTGTTGTAGTCGAGGAGGAGCGTGGAGGCCTCGGCGTAGCGTTTGCCGAGCAGGCCGGAGTCGGGCGCGGTGGAGGTAGGTTCGGCAAAAGCCGGCGCGGCGAGGGTGAGGGCGGCGGAGGCGAGGAGGGCGAGTCGCGGGGTTTGCATGGCGCCGTGAACGACTTGCGCGCGAGGAGAAAAAGGCAAGCCGGGCGGACGCGTTCAGCCCAGGGCGCGGCGGCGCGGGCGGCGGGCGGCGAAGGCGAGGGCGGAGAGGCCGAGGAGCGCGGCGCAGGCGGCGGGCTCCGGGATGGCGCCAAAGGTCAGTATGCCGGTGGACTGGAGGGCGGCCATGTCCCAGGCGTAGCCGCCGAAGGCGCTGAAGGTGACCTGGGCGAAGCTGCCGCCGAAGGAGGTGGCGGTGAAGAGTTGAAAGGCGTCGCTGGCGGAGGGGGCGAAGCCGTCGATGAACACGATGTTGAGCGTGCCGCCGAAGCCCAGGCTTCCGGTGACGTGGATGGCGTCGTGCTGCGTGCCCGGGGTGGCGCCGCCGATCTCGATCGTGAGTTCGTTGTCGGGATCGAGGGTGAGGCTGCCGTCGAAGTCGACGATGGCGGGGCTGTTGCCGGGGGAGAAGCTGCCTTTGAGGACGAAGTTGCCGCGGTAGTCGCCGGCGCCGGTGAGGTGGCCGGTGAAGGTGATGGCCTGGCCGGTGGCGGTGGGGCCGATGAAGAGGCCTTGGTTGACGAGGTCGGCGTCGATGGTGCGGGGAACGGTGACGATGAAGTTGTCGGCGCCGGCGATGCGCAGGGTGTCGCCGGAGGAGAGGCTGAGGGCGTTGACGTCGGTCGGCGCGAAGGTGAGGGAGAGCGACCAACTGGTGAGGCGGGCGCTGGCGGAGTAGCCGTCGTCGGCGACGAGGAGGAGCCATTCGCCGTTGGTGGAGGTGCCGTTGAAGGAGGAAAGGAGGGCGTTGGACGGGCCGGAGGTGGAGCGCGGGCTGGCGGTGGTGACGAGCGCGGGGTCTTCGCGGCGGGCGTCGGGTTGCCAGGTGCCGGCGAGGGTGGCGGGGGCCTCGGCGTTGATGTCGAAGGGCGCGAGGTGGACGTCGGCGGAGGCGGAGTCGTCGAAGGTGATCGAGAGGCCGTTGGCGTTGCTGCCGAAGAAACCGAGGTCGGCCTCGTCGGCGGAGGTTTTGCCGATGCGGTTGAGGAGGACGGAGTAGCCGGTCTCGTGCTGGAGGGAGGCGAAGTAATCGCCGGCCCAAGCGGTTTCGGCGGTCGCGGTGAGGACGAGGGAGACATCGACGTCGGTGACGGTGGCGCCGCCGAGGTCGATGCCTCGCGAGTCGAAGAGGTAGCCGCCGTCGGGGACGAGGCGGTCGACGGTGAAGACGCGGGTGAGCGTGATGTCGGCGCGCGCGGCGGTGACGGTGACCAAGGCCCCGGAGATTAGACACAGAGGGCACAGAGCTCGGACACAGAGGGCACGGAGGCCGGACGCCGAAACGGTGGAGGAAGACACGGCGGAAAAGGAACGAGGGCTGGTGGTGAAGCGCATGGGTGGTGTCCTCGGGTGGAGTTAGTAGCGGACGCGGAAGAAGCGCATCGGGGATGATTCGGGATCGATCGGTTGAGTGTCCTCGTAGGTGTAGACGCCGTTGGCGGACATGATGATGGTCTCGACGCCCCACCAGTTGTTCAGGTCGTCCGAGCGCTCGATGGTGTAGGAGCGGCCGGGGATGCCGGCGACGCGCACGTTGAAGCCGGCGTTGCCGCCCCACTGGTTGGTGCGCTCCTCGATGGAAAGCGTGGGGGCGATGGTGGCGGACTCGGGGGCGCCGACGGGGTTGAGGGTGACGGTCGCGGTGCGGGCGATGCCGATGGGGCTCGTGATGGTGTAGGTGAAGCTGTCGCTGTCGGTGAAGGAGGCGGGGGCCTGGTAGAGGAGGAAGGCGCCGACGCGGGTGAGCGCGTAGCCTCGGCTGGTGGTGGCGGCGAAAGTGACGGTGGAGCCGCTCAGGCCGGTGTCGTTGGCGTAGAGGGCGGAGAGGGCGATCTTGAAGGTCTTGCCGACGGGGCGGTCGATGAAGTCGTCGGTGGCGACGGGGAAGCCCGGGGTCGCGATGGAGCCGCCCCAGCCGGTGTCGAGCTGGTAGGAATAGGCGGGGAGCGCGTCGAAGTAGACGGTGGCGGTCTGGCCGCTGTTGGCCATGACGTAGAGTTCGGGGGTGAGGCCGTCGTCGAAGGTGACGCGGGTGAGGCGGATGGAGCCGTTGGCGGAGGCGACGGCTCCGGCGGCGCCCGCGCCCCAGAAGCCGAGGCGATTGCCGGTGAAGGTGCAGTCGACGAGGGTGGCGTCGCCGCCGTCGTTGTAGACCGCGGCGCCGCGGTGGGCCCAGTGGTTGCTGAACGTGACGTGGTCGGCGACGAAGGTGCCGTGATTGAGGACGGCGCCGCCGGCGAAGAAGCTGTTGTTGAAGGCGAAGCCGGGGCCGACGAGGGCGAGATTCTTCAGGGTGAGGCTGGCACCGGGTTGCACGAGGAAGGTGCGGACGGCGTCCATGCCGAATTGTTGCTGGCTGGAGAGCTCGAAGCCGGGGGAGAGGGCGGCGTCGACGACGACCTTGCCGTAGAGATGGAAAGCGGAACGGTCGACGCCGTAGCCGCTGGTGCCGTTGCTCGTGGTGATCCAGCGCTGGCCGGAGGCGCCGACGATGCGGACGGTCCAATCGGGCGCGGCGGTGTGGGCGGGGGCGAGGGTGTCGCCGGCGTAGCGGTTAACGACATCGAGCGCGGCGCGGAGGGTGTTGGCTCCGGAGTCGGCGCCGTTTGTGGCGTCGAGCACGCGGTCGGCGATGGTGACGGTGACCGTGACGTTGGCGGTGGTGTGCGTGGCGGTGGACACGCTGTAGGTGAAGGTG
>CBIHRE010000485.1:0-4357 GCA_966212385.1 uncultured Akkermansia sp.
AACGACCATCTCGTCCTGATCACGCACCCACAGCACGCGCTCGCCAAGCGGACCGACATCGAGGTGAAGGACCTCACCGGCCAGAAGTTCATCGGCTTCGATCCCGACATCCCGACGCGCAAGGCCGTCGACCAGATCTTCCGCGAGCACAAGCTCGAGAGCGAGCCGGTCATGGAGTTCGACAACATCGAGACGGTGAAGCGCGCGGTCGAGATCGACCACGGCATCGCCATCGTCCCGCAGGCCACCGTGCAACAGGAGGTGCGGGCCGGCTCCCTCGCCATGCTCACGCTCAAGGGCAAGGAGTTCACCCGTCCGCTCGCGATCCTGCACCGCAAGGGCCGAGTCCTCACGCCGGCCATGCGAAAGTTCGTCGACACCCTTGGACTGGAGCTGGGCGCGGTCTCCGCCTAGGCGGTCGGTTTCTCAGACAAGGGCCCGGTGGTATCCCGGGCCTCGCCCCGGGGCCCGAGGCGGCTTCCGGGAGATCTGCAAGGGAACCTCGCGCTCGAGACGCTTTCCTGATTTGCGTTCCGCCTAAATCATGCGCGAGTCCCTGCTTATACTATATGTCGCCACCCTGTGCGGGCTGATGCTTTTCGCGTTTCACCGCGTGAAGCTCATGTGGCTATACGCCCGGCATGTCCGGCGCATGCCGCAGCCGCCGCCGCTCGCGGGCATGGCGCCGAAGGTCTGCATCCAGCTCCCGGTTTTCAACGAGCCGCTCGTGGTCGAAGCTCTGCTCGAAAAGGTCGCCGCGATCCGCTGGCCCGCCGGTCGTCTCGAGATCCAGCTGCTTGACGATTCGACCGACTCCACGCCGGAGGTCGCCGCCCGCTGGCTCGCCGCGCACCCCGCCGCCGCGGCGCGTATCCACCACGTCCGCCGCGTCGATCGTCGCGGCTACAAGGCCGGCGCGCTCAGCCATGGCAACACCCTCACCGACGCGGAGTTTCTGGCCATCTTCGACGCCGACTTTCTGCCCGAGGCGGATTTTTTGGAGAAACTCATGCCGCACTTCGCCGATCCGCGCGTGGGCGTGGTGCAGGCCCGCTGGGAGTTTTCCAACCGCCGCGCCAGCCTGCTGACGCGATTCCAAGGCGTGTTTCTCGACGCCCACTTCGTCGTCGAGCAGGCCGCCCGCCACGGCGCGGGGCTTTTTTTCAACTTCAACGGCACCGCCGGCATCTGGCGTCGCGCCGCCCTCGAAGACGCCGGCGGCTGGAGCGACGACACCGTGACGGAGGACCTCGACCTCAGCTACCGCGCCCAGTTGCGCGGCTGGAAATTCGTCTATCGCGGCGACTACGCCGTGCCCTCGGAACTCCCGGAAAACGTCACCGCCTTCAAAAGCCAGCAGCGTCGCTGGACCAAGGGCGGCATTCAGGTCGCGCGCAAGCAGCTCGGCGTCATCCTTTCGAGCGACCAGCCGGCGCGGGTGAAGCGCGAGGCGAGCTGGCACCTCCTCGTCGGGCTCGTGCATCCGCTGCTGGTCGCGTTCAGCTTCCTTTTCGTGCCCTATCTCGTGGTGGTCGGGCCGATGCAGCAGGGTTGGTTCTGGATGCTTTTCAACCCCGTCAACATGCTGCTGCTCGGCGGCGGCTCCGTCGCCTTCTACGTCACCGGCCAATACTTCCGCCAGCGCGAGTGGCGCGAGGGCCTGCTGTGGCTCGTGTTCGCCCCCGTCGTGATGACCTTCGGGCTGGCGATGAGCGTCACCTGCGCGGTCGCGGTCGTCGAGGGCCTGCTCACGCGCGGCGGCGAGTTTGTCCGCACCCCCAAGGGCGGGCGCGCGGCCGACTCCCGTGGACTCGTGCGGCGCCTGCGCAGCCGCACGCTTTTCGCGAGCGTCACCCTGGTGGAGATCTTTCTCGGCGCGGTGTTGCTCTGGGGTTCGATCTATTGGGCGCGGAAGGACTTCGACTACCTCGCCGCGGTCCTCGGCATGAAGGCGGCGGGCTTCTTCCTCATCGCGTTTCTCTCCACTCAGGATCTGTTGCCGCGCCGCGCCGCCCCCGCTCCGGCCCTTCCTGCCTAACCGCGGTCTTTGCAAAAACGCCCGCGGAATATCCCGCCGTCGCGCGTATCAAAGCTATGCATACCTCTCTCTCCGCCGCCGCCAAATTTCGCTCCGTGCGGACGCTTTCTTTCCTCGCGACGGGGGTTCTGCTGTCGTCGCCGGTTGCTTTGCGCGCCGAGTCGACCCCGTCCGCCGCGCCGGCCGCGCCCGCCGCCAAGGCCGAGGCGGCCTTGCCCGTGATCGGGCCCGCTCCGGCGTGGAGCCTCGTCGATCTCGATGGCAAACCCGTCGGCGCGGACGCCCTCAAGGGCAAGGTGGTCGTCGTGGACTTTTGGGCGACCTGGTGCGGTCCCTGCGTGAAAGAGATTCCGGGCTACGTGGAGCTGCAGACCAAATACGCCGAGCGGGGCTTGGTGATCGTCGGCCTTTCCCTCGACGCCAAAGGCGAGGAAGCCGTGCGGCCTTTCGCCAAACGCATGAAGGTAAACTACCCGCTCGCCCTCGCCACCCCCGAGGTGATCGCCGCCTTCGGCGACATCGAGTCCATCCCCACCACCTTCCTGATCGACCGCGAGGGCAAGATACGCCACCGCAAGGTCGGCCTCATGGAGGCGGCGGCCTACGAGAAACTCGTCGCCTCGCTGCTCTGATCTCCGTCCCGCGTCTCGCTCGCCGTGAGCATCGCCGAAGACTCCGCCGCCTGTTTGCGCTGCGGAGTCTGTTGTTTTTCACGACTTGAAACCTACGTGCGCGTGAGCGGCGACGACTGGGCGCGCCTCGGACCCGACGCCGAGCGGGTGGCTCATTTCATCGGCCACCGCGCCTACCTTCGCATGCGCGAGGGGCGTTGCGCGGCCTTGGTGACGCGCGCGGGCCCGGGTGGCGGCGCCGAGCATTTCTGCACGATCTACGAACGCCGGCCGCAGGTGTGCCGCGACCTCGGGCGAGGCTCGCCGGAATGCGAGGCCGAGCTCGCGATCAAAAGCGCCCGCCCCGCCGCGCCGCCGCGGGCCTGAGATAGCTCGCAGGCGGAGACTTTGACTTTCCGGCCTGCGCGCGGTTTCGAGGGACAGCCATGAAAACCCCTTCGCCCGCGGCTTTGTCCGGCCTGCGCTCGCTCGCCTCCCGTTTCGACGGCGAACTGCATCTGGACGCCACCGTGCGCGCGATCTACGCGACCGACGCCTCCGAATACCAGGAGCTGCCGCTCGCCGTCGCCTTCCCCCGCTCGGAAGCCGCCGTGGCCGAGCTGGTCGCTTTCGCCTGTCGCGAGCGCGTGCCGCTCATTCCCCGCGCCGCCGGCACCTCGCTCGCGGGCCAGGTCGTGGGCTCCGGCGTCGTGGTCGATCTCGGCCGCCACCTGAACCGCGTCCTCGCCGTTGACGCGACCGCGCGCCGCGTGCGCGTGCAGCCGGGCGTGATCCGCAACGAGCTCAACCTCGCGCTCAAGCCCCACGGCCTCTTTTTCGCGCCCGAGACCTCCACCGCCAACCGCGCCATGATCGGCGGCATGGTCGGCAACAACTCCTGCGGCGCCAACTCCATCGTCTACGGCTCCACGCGCGACCACCTCGTCACCGCGCGCGGCTTTCTCGGCGACGGCTCGCTCGTCACCTTCGGTCCGCTCACCCGCGAGGAGTTCGCCGCCAAGTGCTCCGGTCCCGACACGCTCGAGATGCGCCTTTATCGCGAGATCCGCGACTTGCTCGGCTCGGCCGAAAACCGTGCGCTCATCCGCGATAATTTCCCGAAGCCGACGGTCACGCGTCGCAACACCGGCTACGCGCTCGACCAGCTCCTCGAGTGCGGCGTCTTCGACCCGGCCTCGGACAAGCCCTTCAACCTCTGCCGCCTCCTGGCCGGCTCCGAGGGCACGCTCTTTCTCGGCGTGGAGTTCGAGCTCAACGTCGAGCCGCTCCCGCCTCCGGGCGCGCTGCTTTGCGCGCACTTCGTGAGCGTGCCCGAGGCCCTTCGCGCCGCCGTGATCGCGATGCGCCACCGACCTTTTGGCTGCGAGCTGATCGACCGCACCATCCTCGAATGCACCAAGGCCAACCTCGAGCACGCGAAGAACCGCTTCTTCGTCGAGGGCGACCCCGGCGCCGTGCTCGTGGTCGAGCGCCGCGGCGCGGATCCGGCGGAGCGTCATGCCGCGCTCGCCCGCATCGCGGCCGACTTCCGCGCCGCGGGGATCGGCTACGCGTTTCCGGTTTTGCACGGCGCCGATTGCGACCGCGTCTGGGAGCTGCGTCGCGCGGGCCAGGGCCTGGTCAACAACGTCGTCGGCGACGCCAAGCCGCGCGAGATCGTCGAGGACACCGCCGTCGCGATCGAGGA
>CBIHRE010000486.1:0-4354 GCA_966212385.1 uncultured Akkermansia sp.
GCCGAGGATGGCGACGGTCTTCATCTGCTTGGCGTCGACGGGCAGGGTGCCGTCGTTTTTGCGCAGGACGAGGCTCTGGCGCGCGGCCTCGAGGGCGAGGCGGTCGTTGTCCGGGCTGTTGTTGGCGGAGGCGGGGATGGCGCGGTAGGGCACGCGCTCGGGCGGGTCGAACTGGCCAAGGCGGAAGCGCAGGGCGAGGAGGCGGCGGAGGGAGACGTCGAGGTCGGCCTCGGTGACGAGTTTTTTGCCGAGGGCGTCGAATAGATTCCAGTAGGTGCCGCCGCTGCAAAGGTCGTTGCCGGCGCGGAGGGCGGTGGCGCTGGCGGAGGCGGCGTCGGGGGAGTAGCGGTGGCCGTCTTCACGCCACATGTCGTAGACGTTGTCGACGTCGCCGACGACGGCGCCCTTGAAACCCCAGCGCTCGCGGAGGATTTTCTGCAGGAGATCGCGGTTGGCGGGGGCGGGGGTGCCGTTGACTGCGTTGTAGGCGCTCATGAGCGAGAGCGCGCCGCCCTCGCGGATGCCGGCCTCGAAGGCGGGCAGGTAGGTCTCCCAGAGGTCGCGCGGGGAGCCGACGGCGTCGAAGCGGTGGCGTTCGGGCTCGGGACCGCTGTGGACGGCGAAGTGCTTCACGGTGGCGACGGTCTTGAGGTAGCGGGGATCGTCGCCCTGGAGGCCTTTGACGAAGGCGACGGCGAGGCGCGAGGTGAGGAAAGGATCCTCGCCGTAGGTCTCCTGGCCGCGGCCCCAGCGGGGGTCGCGGAAGATGTTGATGTTGGGCGACCAGATGGTGAGGCCCTGGTAGATCTTGGTGTCGCCGCCGGTCTGGGCGATGGTCTCGTTGTTTTTGGCACGGGCCTCGGTGGAGATGACGTCGGCGATGCGCCGGTGGAGGTCGGGGTTCCAGGTGGCGGCGAGGGCGATGGCCTGCGGAAAAACGGTGGCGGAGCCGTTGCGCGCGACGCCGTGAAGGGCCTCGTTCCACCAGTCGTAGGCGGGGATGCCAAGGCGGGGGATCGCGGGGTTGCCCATCATGAGCATGGGCACCTTTTCCTGGACGGTGAGGCGTGAGACCAGGTCGTCGACGCGTTTCTCGATGGGGAGCCCGGGATCGCGGAAGGGAAGGGGGGCCTCGTCGGCGGCGAGCACGGGGAGGGCGGAGACGGCGAGGACGAGGGCGGCGCGGCAGGGGGACGAGGAGGAGGCGGGCAACATGGTGCGGGCGGGTGGCGACGAAGGATGGCGGGCGGTGGGAGTCTGATTTGGGAAAGATGCGGCGGAAGGGAGACGAGCAAGAACGCCTGTCCTACCGGGTGACGGGAATACGCAGCACCTGGACGGACATGGCGGGTATTTGATGTTCGAATACAGGGGCCACGGCGATCTCGCCCGAGGCGGGAGCGATGGCGGAGGGGGTATCGAAGGAGTTGTGGGCGTCTCGGGGACCGGAGAGGGTGGACAGCCGGCCTCGGGGGCCTGCTCCGGCGACGCCGGCGAGAGTGACGCGGGCGGCGGCGGATTCCTCGTTCGGGTTGACGAGCTTGAGGATGAGCTCGTTGGCGGAGCGGTCGAGGGTGGGGGAAAGCGAAAGCGGCAGGGGGGCGAGCGTGTGGTCGATGACGGGCTTGCCGTCGACGGAGCAGAGAACATGTCCGCGGGCGTCGAGATCGAGGGCGATGTCCTGCCACTCTCCGGTGAGGGCGGGGCCGTCGGTCTCGGCGAGGGCGAGCTTCACCCACCAGTCGTAGGCGCCGACCTTGTGGAGCTGGTGACGGGATTTGCCGTCGGCGCCGAGGGTCCAGACGTAGCCTCCCTTGCCGGCGGAGTCGGCGCCGAAGAGGACGATGAGGCCGCCCGAGGCGCCGGAGGTCTTGCGGGCGCGGATGCGGTAGCGGAGAGGCGCCGTGGATGCGGAGGGCGCGGCCGGGGCGGGGCCGAGGAGCAGGGCGTTCCCGGTTTTCCCCTCGGACTGGAGGCGATGGCCGTCGGGGGTGATGGTGAAGCGGCCGGAATTTTCCGTCCATGCGGCGAGGTCGACCGGCTGGTCGTCGATGTGGATGCTCGCGATTTCCACGGCGGCGCCGGCCGAGCCGAAACCGAGGCGGCCGCGGATGGAGGGCGCGGGGGCGTCTTCGACCCGGAGCGAGTGGGAGAGGTAGGAGTCGCCTTTGTTGAGGGAGAAGAGCCGCTGGACGTGATAGTTGACGGTGCGAAGGACGGCGCGTTGATCGAAGTAGATCAGGTTGGGATGCCACTGGGCGTGTCCCGAGCGGGCGAGAAGCGGGGCGTAGGCGGTCATGTCGACGATGTCGCCGTTGCGTTCGACGCCGGTGAGGTAGGCGGCCTCGGCGAGGGCGTTGAAGAGGTTGTTGCCCCAGGAGGCGTATTCGCCGATGAAAATCTTGGGTTTGCTCCGGTCGAAGGAGTCGAAGCGTTTCTGATGGTGGATGAACCAGTCGGGCAGCTCGTAGTAGTGTTCGTCGGAGCTGTGGACCCTCTCGCGAGCCATCAGGTCGTAAAGGGGGACGTCGGCGCTCAGGCCGGAGGTGCCGATGATCTTGATCTCGGGGTGCGCTTCGCGGAGGGCGCGGACGAAGAGGGGGAAGCGTTCACGAACCTCGGGGGTGTCGTGTTCCTCGTTGCCGAGGCAGAGGTAGCGAAGATCGAAGGGCGCGGGGTGGCCCATGCGGGCGCGCAGGGAGCCCCAGCGGCTGTGCGCGGGTCCGTTGGCGAACTCGACGAGGTCGAGGGCGTCCTGGATGTGGGGCTGGAGTTTATCCATCGGCACGATTTCGAGGCCGCGATAGCCGCAGGACACGCCGGTGGGAAGGACGGGCAGGGCGAGCGCGCCGAGGTCCTCGCAAAGCTGGAAATACTCGAAGTAACCGAGGCCGTAGGTCTGGTGGTAGCCCCAGAGGTTCCAGTTGGGCTTTCGCTCGGCGATGTCGCCGACGGTGTCTTTCCATCGGTAGGCGTTTTCGAGGCCGTGGCCGTGGGTGATGCAGCCGCCTGGGAAGCGAAGAAAGCCGGGTTTCAAGTCGGCCATCGCTTGCACGAGGTCCTTGCGCAGGCCGTTTTTTCGGCCTCGCCAGGTGTCCTGCGGAAAGAGCGAGACCATGTCGAGGGAGAGGGTGCCGCGGCCGGAGGTGGTGACGACAAGGCGGGCGCGGTCGGCGGAACGGTCGGCGGTGATCGCGCCCTCGAGTTTTCGCCATCGACCGTCGAGCTCGGGGCCCTCGAGCGAGAGCGAGCCGGCCGGGGTGCCGTCGGGGAGCTCGAGCGTGACGGCGAGGGAGGAGGGGCCGCTCCAGTTTTCGACGCGGGCGTGAACGGAGAAGTCGTAGCGGGCGCCGGCGTCGAGTCGGATGCCGTCAAAGCCGGTATTGGCCACGCCGGCGCGGCCGGGCGCGGGGCCGGCGACGGAGATCTCGAGGTAGTGGCGGTTGTTGGCGTTGAGCGGGCGGGCGTCGGCGACGGAGAGCGTGGCGCGGGCGCCTTCGCGCTCGATTTTTTCCCAGACGAAGAGCGGGGTGTGCTCGGGATTGTCTCGCGGAAAATATTCGAAGGAGCGGTTCTGGACGAGCTCGGCGTAAAGGCCGCCGTCGGCGCCGTAGTTGATGTCCTCAAAGAACAGGCCGTAGAGGTGCGGACTGAGCTCGACCGCGGGCTTGTTTATCTCGATGCGAAGCTCCGCGCGGAAATCGGCGAAGGCCGGGACGGCGGCCGACGAAAGCAGGCCGCCGAGAGCGAGAAAAGCGGGCAAACGAAATTTCCCGGCAGCGCGTCGGAGCAGGGGGCGGGCGCGGTTGGTCATTGGGAAAAGCGGCTGGCTCGGTGGCGGTTTAGGCGGGCCAGGCCGCCGAGAGGGGCGGGCATTCCGTTCGGCGCCCATGGTCGTAAACGCATCGTCTCGGCTTGAATCCACGCCGGGCGTCGAGGCCCGATCTGGTGGCTCGCTCGCGCCGTTCGTTTGGACGCGGCGCCTGCATCCGGAATCTGCGGCGGGGATGAAGATCCTGGTCGGATCGCCCAAGGTTCACGGCCTTTGGGGGTTTTGGGTATCGTTCCCCGGATGCTCACTTCCCGAGCGCTTGGAGCCTGACTTGTTCGATCTGGGAGAGCGTCAGCACCTCGTCGTAAATGCGCACGTCGTCGATCCACCCCACGAAGGAACGGTCGAAGCGGGTGTTGCTGGAGCCGACGGCGACCAGCGATCCGTTAAAAGCGGCCGGCCCCGGAGAAACCGAGTAGGTGGGGGCCCCGGTGTTCAACGCCGAGCTGCATACCAGGCGCGTCGTTTGCTTTACGCCGCCCACCAGCACCGCGCCGGTGCGCGAGCTTTGGAACTTGTCGA
>CBIHRE010000487.1:0-4354 GCA_966212385.1 uncultured Akkermansia sp.
TCACGTAGTCGGAGCCCTTGGCGATATCGAGGTTGCCGTCGGTGCAGTCGTAGATGGTGCACTTGGTGACGTAGACGTGAGTGGAGTTGTCGACGGTGATGC
This sequence comes from uncultured Akkermansia sp., assembly GCA_966212385.1. Taxonomy (GTDB): domain Bacteria; phylum Verrucomicrobiota; class Verrucomicrobiia; order Opitutales; family Opitutaceae; genus IMCC26134_A. The sequence goes on from CBIHRE010000487.1 coordinate 103, forward strand.
CGTCGTTTGCTCCGGGGTCGCCGGTGTTGGCGGAGATGTTGAGCCTGGTGATGACGACGTTGGTGGCGCCGGAGACGACCAGCGTGCCCAGGATGGTGGACGAGGAGCCCGAGCCTTTGATGGTCTTGTTGGACGTGACGAGCATCCGGCCGCTGGCGCCGAGGTCGATGGTGCCCGAGACGATGATGGTGTAGGCGGAGGCCGATCTCGCGTAGTTGGCGAGGTCGGTGGCGTTGGTGACGGTGACGGTGGCGCCGGCGTCGCCGCCGGTGATGGTGCCGCTGTAGCCGTTGCCCCAGGCGAGGGCGCGAGGGGCGAGGGCGGTCAAGGAAACAAGCGCCAGCACGAGGCCGCGCCGCAGGGACGGAGTGGAGGTGATCATGGGGTTGGGGTGGCGCCCCCGGACGGAGGCGCCAAGATGGGGGAAGGTCGACCGCACGCGTGTCCGACTGAGCCGGACAGGCGAGGGGAGCGGGCGACGGCGGCGATGCGCGGCGACCGAGGTGGACGCCGAGCTTCACGCTTCGGGCAGCTAAGCGGGGAAGCGCCTTGCTTCCCAGCCGCTCTGCTTCCGTCATCGTTGAGTTGAAGTCGTTGCGGCTTGTTCACGCGGGCCGGCCGGTTATTCGTGGCGAAGCTTTTCACCCATACCCTATGCCCCAGGCTTTGACATTGCAGGACGTGGCGGAGCGCGTCGGCGTGCACCGATCCACGGTTTCGCTCGCCTTGCGCGACAGCCCGAGTGTTTCGCTCGCGATGCGCGAAAAGGTGCGGCGCATCGCCGAGGAGCTTGGTTATCGGACGAATCCTCTCATCGCCGCGCTTATGCGGAGCCGGCGGACGGGGAAACGGGTAAAGCATGTCAGCCTGGCCTACGTGACCTGCTATCCGACGCGCTACGGCTGGCGGCCGCCCTCGCATGATCGTCCCGATTATTTTCCCGGCGCGGAGGCGCGGGCGCGGGAGCTGGGCTACAAGCTGGAGCATTTTTGGTTGGCGGAGCCGGGGATGACACCCGGGCGCTTCGCGCAGATTTTGATCAATCGCGGCATAAGCGGCCTTTTGATAGGCCGGCTTCCGCTCGGGCGCAGCGAGATCGATCTGCCGTGGGAACGGTTTTCCGCGGTGGCGCTCGGACTGACTTTGCGAAACCCGGATTTGAACCGCGTGACGGAGGATGCTTTCGCGTCGGCGACGGAAGCGATCAACCGGTGCGTGGCAAAGGGGTATCGCAGGATCGGCTTCGCCTTTCCGGAGCCGAACGACAGCCCGAACATGTTGGATCGTTGGCTGGGCGCTTATCTGCGTTTTCAGATGACGCTCGCGCCTGGCGACCGTTTGCCGATCTGCGAGCATCGCCCGGGCATGGCGCATTTCGCGGAGTGGTTTTCGAGCCAGCGTCCGGACTTGCTGCTGACCACCTGCGAGGGCCCGATGCGCGATGTGCTGTCGAGGTGCAGGATCGCCGCCGCGAAAAGCGTGAAGCTGGTGCCCTTGGTGAGCGACAGGTCCACGCTGGACACGGGAGGTATCTATCTGGACCCCGGCATCGTGGGAGGCCTGGCGGTGGACATGGTCGTCGGCATGATGCACCGCGGAGAAACCGGATTGCCCGCCGAGCCGCATCGCGTGCTTGTGCCCGGGCGGTGGATAGAGGCGGGCGCGGCCCGGCAGGGGGCGCGGCGGCGTCCTTTGGCGCCTCCGGTCCAGCCGCTCTAAAGACGGGGTTGGCGTGAATTCGTAGACGCGGCCGGCGGTCGGGCGTGGCCGGCGTCGAACGAATTCGCCGTTAATGGACCGGGCAGCTCGGCGTGGAGGCGGAGAGGCCGGGCATCTTGGGCGAGTCGACGGCGCGGAAGTAGAGCGCGCGTTCGAGGAGTTCGCCGAGGACGAGAAAGGGAAAGGCGAAGAGCGGTTCGCCGAGGGCGAAGAGAAGGATGGAGAAGGCGGCGGCGGCGAAGCGGGCGGCGAGGTGGCCGAAGAGCGGGCCGCGCTGGAGGCGGGCGGGATGCGAGGCGCCGAAGAGCGAGAGGGTCTCGAGAGCGAGCTTGGCGACGAGCGCGGCGGCGGCGAGGGGGGGCGAGACGAAGGCGAGGGCGGAGACGGCTACGGTGCCGCCCATGCGACCGAAGGTGTAGGCGGGGCGCCAGAAACGGCGGCGGGTGTCGATGTAGATCATCGCGCTGCTGAATACGCCGGCGGCGGTGGTCGCGATGGCGGCGAGAGCGACGAGTTTCGCGTTGGTGGCGAGGAGATCGAGTGCGCTGGCGGCGAAGGCAGGGAGCGGCGGCAGGTGCGCGAGGAGAGCGGGCAGCCAGGGGAGGAGAGCGACGAGAACAACCAAGGGGAATGCGGCGCCGAGGAGGACGGCTTCGCGGGAGAGCCAGGATTTGCGCAGGCCGAGGAAGACGCGCCAAGCGCGGAGGGGTTGGCCGAGATGGAAGACGCTGGCGGCGAGGCCGGCGGCGAAAAGCGCGGCGGAGGCTGGAGCGAGGAGCGAGGAGCCAGGAGCGGGGAGCAGGACGGAGGCGAGCAGGAGGCCGAGGGAGAGTTGGGTGAGGGTGAGGAGGAAAACGAGCGCGGCGTGGGCGTGCTGGGGGCGGAGGGTGTCGGTGTCGGCGGCGCGGAGGGTTTCCGGTATGGGCTTCTTGGAGACGTAGCGGGTCGAGGGACGTGTGTAGGACGAGTCGGTGCCGCTGATGGCGGCGAGGCGGGCGTCGGGTTTGATGTCGGCGGAGACGGTGACGATGCGAATGGCCTGGGTGGGGCAGGACTGGACGCAGGCGGGGGCTTCGCCGTCGGCGAGGCGGCCGTGGCACATGTCGCATTTGCGGACGATGCCGAGGCGTTCGTTATACTTGGGAACGTCGTAAGGGCACTTGAGGACGCAGTAGCTGCAACCGATGCACTGGTCGTCGAGGTGGCGAACGATGCCGGTGATCGGATCCTTTTCGTAGGCGAGGACGGGGCAGCCGTTGAGGCAGCCGGGATCGGCGCAGTGGTGGCAGGCCGTGGTGATTGTCTGCTGGAAGGGATGCGCTTCGCGGGGTGGCGGGGCGTCTTCGCGGACGGGGGCCGCGAGGGCGGAGAGGCCGTAGACCACTCCGATGTCGCGCCAAGTTTCCTCCTGGTCGAGACCGTTGAGGGAGTGGCAGCCGGAGACACAGGCTTTGCAGCCGGAGCAGGAATCGAGGTCGACCTCGAAAGCGTATTGTTCTCCGGCGGCGGGCTTCGTCAGTGGGATGATCTCGCGGAAACGCTCGGCCCGCCAGGCGGAGGGCTGGAGCGAGTGTGCGGCCGCCGCGCGGGTAACCGGCGTCTGGAGCTTCTGCTGTTCGGCAAGAAGCTCGGCGAGGTAGGAGTCCAAGGACGGAGCCGAGGACTTGGCGGACGAGGTGGCTGGGGTGCCGAAGGCGACCATGAGGGTCTCGCTTTGGGGGCGGAGGACGCGGAGAGGATTTGTTAGTAGACGTCGCGCTGATAGCGCTTGGCGGTCTTGAGGGCCTGGACGTAGGCGGCGGCTTCGGCGGCGGTCTTGTTGCCGGCTTTTTCGATCACCTGGTGGAGGGCGGCGTCGACGTCTTTGGCCATGCGGGAGGCGTCGCCACAGACGTAGAAGGAGGCACCTTGCTCGAGCCACGCGTAGAGTTCTGCGGCGGCTTCGAGCATGCGGTTCTGGACGTAGATCTTTTCCTTCTGGTCGCGGCTGAAGGCGAGGTCGAGGCGGGTGAGCAAGCCGGAGGCTTTCAGGGCCTCGAGTTCCTCGCGGTAGAGGAAATCGGTGGAGGCTTTTTGGTCGCCGAAGAAGAGCCAGTTCTTGCCGGTGGCCTTGGTCGCGGCCCGCTCTTCGAGGAAGGCGCGGAAGGGGGCGATGCCGGTGCCGGGGCCGACCATGATCATGGGCGCGGCGGGGTCGGCGGGCGGACGGAAGGCTTTGTTGGAGTGGACGAAGACGCCGACTTTTCCGTGCGCGAGGGCGCGCTCGGCGAGGAAGGTGGAGCAGGCGCCTTTGCGGGCGCGGCCGTTGAACTCGTAGCGGACGGCGCCTACGGTGAGGTGGACCTGGCCCGGGTGAGCCTTGGGCGAGGAGCTGATGGAGTAGAGGCGCGGGGCGATGGGCTTGAGCGCGGCGGCGAAGGCGGCGGGCTTGGGCTTGGTGGCGGCGGCGAGCAGGGCGTCGATCACGTGGTGCGGCGCGGGTGTGGTGGAGACGCCGAGGAGCTCGAGGAGGGCGGGGGTGGGCTGGTTGAGG
>CBIHRE010000488.1:0-4324 GCA_966212385.1 uncultured Akkermansia sp.
GAATGACCGATGACGATTGCCGAATGACCAATGGTCGGAGGCGGCGTGACCTCAGTTCGCGCCGGTGGGCATGGGCGTCATGGCGACGACCTGGGCGACGATGCTGTCGGCGGTGAGGTTTTCCGCTTCGGCTTCGTAGGTGAGGCCGATGCGGTGGCGAAGGACGTCGGGCGCGAGTTCCTGCACGAGCGCGGGCGCGACGAAGTCCTGGCCGCGGAGCCAGGCCAGCGCTTTGGCGGCCTGGTAGAGGGCGAGCGAGGCGCGGGGCGAAGCGCCGTAGGAAACGTGGCGGGTTTTGCCGTTGGGCGAGGGTTTGGCGAGATCGCGGGTGGCGCGGACCAGGGCGAGGATATAGGCCTGCACGGCGGGGGCGACATGGACGGCGTCCACCTCGGTGCGTAGGCGAAGCAGCTCTTCGCCGGAGGAGACGGGCTGGAGGGCGGGGGACTTGGTGACCTGGCCCCAGCGAGACATCATGGCCTGTTCGTCGGCGAGCGAGGGGTAGTCGACGAGCAGCTTGAAAAGGAAGCGGTCGGTCTGGGCCTCGGGCAGCGGGTAGGTGCCTTCCTGCTCGACCGGGTTTTGGGTGGCCATGACGAAGAAGGGCTTCGGCAGAGGGTGGGTTTCGCCGCCGATCGTGACCTGGCGCTCCTGCATCGCTTCGAGCAGGGCGGACTGGACCTTGGCGGGGGCGCGGTTGATTTCGTCGGCGAGGACGAGGTTGGCGAAGACGGGGCCGCGGTGGGGGGTAAATGCGGCGTCCTTGGGCGAGAAAACCATGGTGCCGACGACGTCGCTGGGGAGGAGGTCGGGCGTGAACTGGATGCGCTCGAACTGGACGCCGAGCGCGGTGCCGAGAGATTTGACCAAGAGGGTCTTGGCGAGGCCGGGCATGCCTTCGAGGAGGACGTGGCCGTTGGCGAGGAGCGCGATGAGAAGCCGTTCGACGACGTCGTTCTGGCCGATGACGGCTTTGGAGATTTCGGCGCGGAGTTTTTCAGACCAGGCGGGACCGTTGGGCATGGAGGGAAAGCGGGTGGGACCAGGAGACGATAAGCTGGGAGGGAACGGAAAGGGGATTTGGGACTCGCGCGAAGCGCGGAGGTTGCGTTGGGTGACGAAAATTAGCGGGCCATGGATTTACCATCCAAAATCCAAGAACGGTTGGACGCGCTGGGCGTGCTGGCGGGCGACGTGACGGAGACCTTCACGCGAGGCTCGGGCGCGGGCGGCCAAAAGATCAACAAAACCTCGTCCACCGTGGTGTTGCGTCATGGGCCGACCGGGACGGAGGTGCGATGTCAGGCGGAGCGGAGCCAGGCTGCGAACCGGGAGCTGGCCTGGGAGCTTTTTTGCGAAAAATTGGAGGAACGCGTCCGGGCGGCGGAGGCGGCGCGGCGGGCGGCGGTCGCGAAGACGCGGCGGACGAATCGCAAGCGGAGCGCGAGGCAGAAGGCCATCCTCGTCGCGGGAAAGCGGATACGGGCCGAGGTGAAGGCCGGGCGACGGGCGCCGGAACGGGCGGAGTGATACCGGCTAGCGTGAATCGAGACCATACGGTGGGCGTGCGCGTGCCTGCGAACGCGGCTTGGGCGAGGGCGTGCAAAGCTCCATTCGCAAACCACGGGCGGAGAGGCCCGCCCGTCCACCGGAGGTCCAAAAGCCGCGGGTGATTGAAAAGGCTCGGTGGCGCTTCAGGTCCGGGCGTTCAGCAGATTGTCCAAGCTCGTGCGGAGGTCGGACAGGCTGAAGGGCTTGGGGAGGAAGGCGACATGCGGAGAAGAGAGGAACCGGTCCGCCGCGCCCTCCTGCTCGGTGTAGCCGCTGATGACCAGGGCGGGGAGGTCCGGCTTTTTTTCGCGAAGGCGCCGGAGGAGATCGACTCCGCCAAGGCCGGGCATGGTGAGGTCGATGATGGCGGCGTCGATCGTCTCGGGCGCGGAGAAGGCGCGGAGGGCGGCGTCGCCGTCGGCGCAGGCGGTGACGGTGTGGCCGCAGGCGGCGAGAAGTTGGGCGACGGTCTCGCGGACGGCGGGTTCGTCGTCCACGAGAAGGATGCGGAGCCCCGCGGGAGCGGCGGCGACGGGCGTGCTCGCGCGGACGGCGCGGTCGAGATCGGCTCCGGGCGCGACGGGGAAGTAGAGCCGGAAGGTGGTGCCGCGGCCGGGTTCGCTTTCCACGTGCAAGGCGCCTTGGTGGCCGCGAACGATGCCGAGGACGGCGGCGAGGCCGAGGCCGCGACCGGTGAATTTGGTGGTGAAAAAGGGATCGAAAATTCGTGCCAAGGTTTCGCGGGGCATGCCGCAGCCGTTATCCGAAACTTCAAGCAGGACGTAGTCTCCCACAGGGAGCTCGGGAGCGAGAACGCAAGTGGCGAAGAGGCTGGCGTCGGCGCGGACGGAGCGGGTGCGGAGGGTGATGTCGCCGTCGCCATCGATGAGCGCCTCGGAGGCGTTGATGACGAGGTTCATGATGATTTGCCGGATCTGGGTCAGGTCGGCGACGACGAGAGGAAGCGCGGGGGCGAGGTCGAAGTGGAGGCGGGCGCGGCGGGCGAGGGAGAGCTCGAGCAGCGGGGTGGTTTCCCGGACGAGTTCCCCGAGCTCGACGGAGCGCACGTCGAGGCGGCCTCGTCCGGAGTAGGCGAGCATCTGGCGGCAGAGCTCGGCGGCGCGCAGGGACGCGTTCTCGATCTGGCGGAGAGACGCCTGCAGGGGATGGTCGGCGGGGAGCTGGACGCGAACGAGGTTGGCGTGGCCGAGGATGCCGGTGAGGAGGTTGTTGAAATCGTGGGCGACGCCGCCGGCGAGGATGCCGAGGCTCTCGAGTTTCTGCGTTTCCTGGAGCTTGCGCTCGATGGCGAGCTGCTGCGCCTCGGCCTCGCGAAGAGCGGTGATATCGGTGGCTATCCCGGCGACGCCGCTGATGCCGCCGTCGATGCGACGGACGGGGAATTTGGAGACGAGGTAGGTGCGCCGGCCGGCGGGCATCTCGTAGGATTCTTCGAAGGAAACGGTCTCGCCGGTGGCGAGGATGCGCGCGTCGAGCGCCTCCATCTGGCGGACATGCTCGGGGGAGTGCAGTCCCTCGTCGGTGCGTCCGAGAATGGCGGAGCGGTCGCGTCCGTAGCAGGCGGCGAAGCTGAGGTTGACGAGCTGGTAGCGGAAGGCGACGTCCTTGACCCAGATGGCGCTGGGATTGTGGTCGATGATCTCGTCGAGGAGGGCGCGGCTTTCGGTGAGCTCGGCGGTGCGGGTCTCGACCTCGCGCCGGATACGGCGGGTCTGGCGTCCGAGGTTCCGAAAATAGGCCATGCTCACGAGGGTGAGGAGTCCGCCGCCGATGATGGAAAGGGCGGGGGCGAGGGTCCGGCGCGAGGCGATCCAGTCCTGGTTGGGGCGGAAGTAGATTCGCCAGAGGCGGCCTCCGATGGGAAGATCGCGGACAACGGTATCGGCGTTGGCGAATGCGGACGGGTCCGCGTCGGGAAGAAGCGCCGTGCGCCCCTGCTCGCCGTGGACGTAGATGGGAAGGGCGGCGCCGTCGGTGATGTCGACGATGAGGGTGTCGTGGACCGGGCGGATCGAGTAGTTGAACAACTCGGCGAAGCCGGCGTTGATCCGGAGAACGATCTGCACGAAGCCGCCGCCGCCCGAGCTGACGGGCGGGCGGCGGTTCGCGGGAGAAAGGTAGAGGCAAAAGACGACGCCGTGGCCGCCTTGAACTAGAGGGAAGGGGGCGCTCAGGCCGAAGACGCCGGGGCGGGCGCGGGCTTGGCGCAGGGTCGGCGCGCTGGGCGCGGTGAAAATGTCGTAGCCGAGGGCGGCCTCGTTGCCCTCGGCCGGGTAGATGTAGCTGATGATGGCGTGCTCGTCGCGCGGGGAGGGGCCAAGGAGGGGACGGAGGGTTCCATCCGCGGTCCTTTCCCGCGGCGTGAAGTCCGTTCCGAGGAGATCCCGCATGCCGGCCGCGAAGTCGGGCAGGTCGGCGTGGGCGACGACGGGAGCCCACTGGACGGCCTGGATTTCGCCGACACGCGAGATAAGCCGGCGCGCGGCGTGGGCGAACTCCTCGGGGCTGATGAAATCGGAGTTTTCGGCGAGGAGGCGGAAGGCGAAGAGGGCGCCGTCGTATTCCTTGAGGTTTGCGCGGAGCAGTTCGATCCGCAGCTCCGCGCGCCGTTCGAATTCCTGGCGGATGCCGCGGTCTTCGGTGAGGCGAAGGGCCAAGGCGATGCCGATCGAAAGAGAAAAGCCGACCAGGCCGACGAGGGCGATGCCGAGGCGTCCGCGGAGAAAGGCCGGGAGCTTGTCTTCGAGGGAGT
>CBIHRE010000489.1:0-4322 GCA_966212385.1 uncultured Akkermansia sp.
TTCCTGGCGGTCATGAGCCACGAGATTCGCACCCCGATGAACGGCGTCATCGGCATGGCCTCGCTGCTGCTCGATTCCGACCTCGACGCCGAGCAGCGAGACTTCGTGGAGATCATCCGCCAGAGCGGGGATTCGTTGCTCACCGTGATCAACGACATCCTCGATTTTTCCAAGATCGAGTCCGGCCGCATCGAGCTCGAGGAAGAGGAATTCGTCCTTCGCGAATGCGTGGAAAGCGCGCTCGATCTCCTCGCCCCTCGCGCCGCGGAGAAGGGGATCGATCTCCTCTACGAGATCGCCGAGGACGCGCCGCGCCGCGTGCGTGGCGACAGCACGCGGCTGCGCCAGATCCTGGTCAATCTGCTCGGCAACGCGGTCAAGTTCACCGAGCGCGGCGAGGTCGTGCTTTCGGTGCGCGCGGAGCCGGCGGCGGGTTCGCGCGCGCGGCTCCATTTCGCGATCCGCGACACGGGCATAGGCATCCCCGCCGACGCGATGGGGCGCCTTTTCCAATCCTTCTCCCAGGTCGACGCCTCCACGACGCGGCGTTTCGGCGGCACCGGGCTCGGCCTCGCGATCAGCAAGCGTCTCGCCGAGCTCATGGGCGGGGGCATGTCGGTCGAGAGCGAGGAGGGCCGCGGATCGACCTTTCGCTTCGAGATCCAGGCGGGTGTCGCGGCAAGGCCGGTCGGCGACGCGCCCGAAACTCCCGCGCGGGCCGCCATCGAGGGGCGTCGTCTGCTCATCGTCGATGACAACGCGACGAATCGCCGCATTCTCGCCACGCTCGCGCGCGCTCACGGCGTGGGGTTTTACGCCGTCGCCTCCGGCCCCGAGGCGCTGGCGGTGCTCGCGGCCGGCGAGCGTTTCGATTTCGCGATCCTCGACATGCAGATGCCCAACATGGACGGCGCCATGCTCGCGCAGGCGATCCGCCTCCGGCATCCCGGCGAGGACATGCCGCTCGTGCTGCTTTCCTCGCTCGGCCAGCGCGAGCTCATCGGCGACCGAGGCCTCTTTTTCGCCTGTCTGACCAAGCCGGCGAAACCCGCGCAGATCGTCGACGTGCTCGCGCAGGCCGCGGCGCATCCTGGGCGGCGGAGTCGTGCCCGCGTCGAATCGGGCGGAATGGGGTCGGCGGCTCCGTTCCGCCACGAGCGCGTGCTTTTGGCCGAGGACAACGCGGTGAATCAGAAGGTCGCGTTGCACATTCTCGCCCACCTCGGATACCGCGCCGACGTGGCGGCGAACGGCCACGAGGTCCTGGCGGCGCTGAAACGCCAGCCCTACGACATCATCCTCATGGACGTTCAAATGCCGGAGATGGACGGCTGCGAGGCGACGGCGCGACGTCGCGCCGATTCTTGGCATCGGGCGGGCGCGGGCGGGCGACCGTGGATCATCGCGCTCACGGCGAACGCGGTCCAAGGCGATCGCGAGCGTTGCCTGGCGGCGGGCATGGACGACTACGTCTCCAAGCCGATCAAGGTGCCGGATCTGAGCGCCGCGCTGGAGCGGGCTCATGCCCGGGCTCGCGCGTGAGCCCGGCGGGTTCGCTGATCTGGATCGGTTGCGCCCACCACGCCGGGAGGCCGGGATTGAATGTCTTCCAAGCGACTCCGTGGTAATCCGGCCGGCGTGTTTCGCGCGCGATGAGCAGGCCGGCGAGCGCGAGCGCCACCGCCGTTGAGCAGGTCCAGCCGGGGTGCCCGAAGGCGATGGTGCAGGTCACGAGAATCAGGTAGGCGGCGGTCCAGATCAGCTCCGGGGCGCGTCGTATCCTGAAGACGTTGCAGAAGAGAAAAAAGTGGCCGACCGCGACCGCGGCGGGGATGGCGATTTCCTTGCGGGCGAGCAGGGCGGTCAGGATGCCGGCGAGGATGAAGACGGCGTCCGTGATCGAGAGGCGAAAGCCGGGCGCGAAGCGCGGGGGAGGAGGACTGGCGGGCATGTCGGGCGCCTTGCCTTCGGTGCTTATTCCTCCTCGCCGAGCGCGGCGCGGATCGCGCGGCAGGCGCTGCGGAGGATTTGCAGGCGGGCGTAGCGTTTGTCGTTCGCCGGGATGAGGTGCCAGGGCGCGTGCGGGGTGTCGGTGAGGGCGAGCATGTCGCCGACCGCGATCTCGTAGGCCTCCCACTTGCGGCGGTTGCGCCAGTCTTCCTCGTTGATCTTGTGCTGCTTGAAGGCGGTGGTCTCGCGGGCGCGGAAGCGGGCGAGCTGTTCCTCGCGGCTGATGTGCAGCCAGAATTTAACCACGATCTGGCCGTGCTCGGAGAGATCGCGTTCGAAGTCGTTGAGTTCCTCGAAAGCGCGTTTCCATTCGTCGGGCCGGCAGAATCCCTCGAGGCGCTCGACGAGCACGCGTCCATACCAGCTGCGGTCGAAGATCGCGACGCGGCCGTCGCGCGGCACGTGTTTCCAGAAGCGCCAGAGGTAGTGATGCGCCTTTTCCTCGTCCGTGGGTTTCGCGACGGGATACACGCGGTAGTCGCGCATATCGATCGCGCTGGTGAGGCGGCGGATGGCGCCGCCCTTGCCGGCGGCGTCCCAGCCCTCGAAGACGAAGACGACGCCGCGGCCGGCCTCCTTCGCGGCGCGCACCGCGGCGTGCAGGCGGCCGAGCCATTTGTCGCGCTTCTCCTCGTATTCGTCGGAGCCGAGCTGCTGGTCGAGGGGCAGGCCGGAGAGACGGCGGCGGCCGAAGGCGCGCAGGGGCTTGGGCTTCGGGTCGGGCCGGGCGGGCTCGCGGGTCTTGGCGAGGCGCTCGAGCTTGCGAAGGTGTTCGGCGAAGCGGTCGAGCAGGAGCTCGCCCACGGCGAGGTTGCGCGCGCGTTCGTCCTCGGAGTCGACGACGATCCAAGGCGCGTGGGGGCGGTGCGTGGAGCGCAGGATGTGGACGGCGGTGCGCTCGAGGCGGTCGTAGATGCGGTGGTGGCGCCAGTCCTCCTCGGTGACGCGCCAGGCGGTGCGCTCGTCGGCCTCGAGGCGCTTGAAGCGAGCGCGCTGGGCGTCCTTGTCGAGGTTGAGCCAGACCTTGAGAATGAGGGTGTCGTTGTCCGCGAGGGTCTTTTCGAAGTCGCGGATGCGGTCGAGTTCCCGGTCGAGGGCGGCGAGTTCTTTTTTTCCGCGGGCTTCCTCGTTGAGGGTTTCGGTATACCAGGAACCGGCGTAGACGCCGATTTTGCCCGCGGGAGGGAGGCTGCGCCAGAAGCGCCAGAGGAAGGGGCGGAGGATTTCTTCGTCGGTGGGTTTTTCGAAGGAGAAGGTTTCGACGCCGCGGGGGTCGAGCCAGCCGCCGAGGGCGTTGAGGAGATCGCCACGGCCGGCGCCGGCGACGCCGGCGACGATGAGGAGAACGTTGAAGGGCTGCCGCTTCAGCTCGACCTGGAGTTGGACAAGTCGCTCGCGGAGCTGGCCGATGCGGGCCTCGTAGGCTTTTTTCGGGATGCGCTCGGGTTCGGCGGGGCGGCGGCGTTTCGCGGTGGGCATCGTGAGGTCGTCGGGCTCTCGTCGCGCCTCTTCGGGCGACGCGCCATCGAAAGCGGGAAACGCGCCGGGCGGAAACGGAAAACTCCGGGGCGGGTGAAGTTTTGGCGGCGAGGGCGGCCGGGATGAAAACCGGGAGCCGGGCCGCAGGGGCGGGCGCCTGTGCTACGGCGCCGTGACGGGCTTGTCCTCGATGGAGGCGACGACGTTGCCGGGACCCATCAGGACGACGCGGGCGGCGTGTTTTTCCACCTGCTCGGGGGCGAGGCGGCAGTAGGCGAGGACGATGACGAGGTCGCCGGGGCGCACGAGGCGGGCGGCGGCGCCGTTGACCTGCACCTGACCGGTTTCGCCGTAGATCACGTAGGTCGTGAATCGGGCGCCGTTGTCGATGTCGAGGACGTCGACTTGCTCGAACTCAAGGAGGCCGGCCGCGCGGCAGAAGGCGCGGTCGAGCGAGATCGAGCCCTCGTAGTGGGGATCGGCCGCGGTGATCGTGGCGCGGTGCAGCTTGGCTTTGAGAAAGGTGCGGAACACGGGAAAAGGACGACTTTCAGGCCGGGGCGCGGTGCGGGCAAGCGCGCAGCCGGGGCGGGATTTGCTGGCGAGGACGGGACCGTCGCGGCCCTGCGATCAACCGGTGCGCACCCAGCCCTCGACCCAGGCGCAGAGGGCGGGCACGCCGAGGGCGTGGGCGGCGGCGGCGCTGTCGCCGGCACGGTAGATGCGGAAGGTGCGCCCGGCGCCGGCCGAGCCGAGTTCGTCCATGTCGTTGTGCACCACGGCGTCGACGCCGCCGGCGGCGAAGAGTTTGCCGACGGCGGCGGCGCGCAGGG
>CBIHRE010000490.1:0-4317 GCA_966212385.1 uncultured Akkermansia sp.
ACGACGACTCCGCCCCCGCCGTCACCAAGCAACCCGCCTCCGTCTCCCTCGAGCAAGGCGCCAGCTTCACCCTCTCCGTCGGCTACGACTCCGTCCTCCCCGCCACCATTCAGTGGCAACGCGACCCCGACGGCGCCGGCCCGCTCCCCTACGCCGCCATCCCCGGCGCGACCTTCACCACCTACACCGTCGCCAACGCCACCCCCGACGCCAACGGCGGCCTCTACCGCGCCGTCCTCACCTCCACCGCCGGCTCCACCAACTCCAACGCCGCCACGGTCACCGTCTCCGTCCCCGCCGGCTCCGTCGACCTCGCCTCGTTCAACTCCAACCTCACCTCCGCCATCACCAAGGCCCTTCCCCTCGGCGACGGCCGCTACATCGCCATCACCGGCTCGGGCCTCGTCCGCCTCAACGCCAACGGCACCGTCGACACCACATTCTCCTCCGTCGCCCCGGTCACCTTCCTCAACGGCTCCGGCGCCGGCTTCCCCTCCGACATCGTGCTCCAGTCCGACGGCAAGATCGTCGTCGGCGGCTTCTTCAACGCCCTCACCGCCAACGGCGCCTCCTTCGCTCGCACCGGCGTCGCCCGCTTCAACGCCGACGGCTCCCTCGATATCAATTTCAACCTCAACCTCGCCACCAACACCTTCGTCCAGTCCCTCGCCCTTGGCGCCGGCGGCAAACTCTACCTCGGCGGCGCCTCCGGCGCCGGCCTGAAGCGCTACACCTCCGCCGGCGCGCTCGACACCTCCTTCAGCGGCGACGGCGCCGCCGACAACATCGGCACCGGCAACCCCAACGGCTACGTCTGGGCCGTCCAGGAACTCGCCGACGGCCGCGTCCTCGTCTCCCACCAGACGAGCAGCGCTTTCACCGTCACCTACTACCTCCAGCGCCTCACCGCCGCCGGCGCCGTCGACACGACCTTCAACGCCCCCGCGACCAATTGGAACGTCTACGGCTGGGACTTCCTCCCCGATGGCCGCCTCGTCGTCGCCGGCCGCTTCGCCACCATCGATGGCAAGACCGCCAACGGCCTCGCCGTCCTCCAGTCCAACGGCGCCCTCGACACCTCCTTCGTCTCCGCGATCCCCAACGCCAGCTCCATCACCGGCGTTCGTTATCACCAAGGCCGCATCCTCGCCTGGGGCAACTTCACCGCGCCCGCCGGCTCCCACCTCGCCCGCTTCAACCTCGACGGCTCCTTCGACAGCTCCTTTTCCATCGGCGTCGGCGCCAACGGCCCCGTCACCAGCGTAATCGTCACCACCGCCGGCGACTTCGACCTCTTCGGCTCCTTCACCCAGTTCAAAGGCGTCGCCCGCCCCTACGCCGCCCGCCTCGTCGGCAATTCCCACATCGGCGCCATCGGCTTCTCCCCCGCCCGCGTCTCCGCCATCGAGTCCGGCCTGCCCCTCGCGCTCACGCTCCGCCGCTACGGCCCCGCCACCGAAGCCGTTTCCATCCAGTGGACCACCGCCGACGCCGCTTCCGGCGCCACCGCCACCGCGGGCGCAGACTACACCGCCGCCTCCGGCACCGTCACCTGGGCCGCCGGCGATTCCTCCGACAAGGCCCTCTCTATCCAGCTCCTCGACGACGCCTCCCTCGAATCCGCCGAGTCCTTCCGCGTCCTCCTGAGCAACCCCTCCGGCCCCGTCACCGCCGCCGCCTCCGCCACCGTCACCCTCCTCGACGACGACACGCCCGTCGCCTTCACCACCCAGCCGACCGGCCCCGCCTCCGCCCTCTTCGCCGGCGGCTCGCTCAACATCACCGGCGCCGTCGCCACCAGCCCCTCGCCCATCTCCTACCAGTGGTTCCTCAACGGCGTCGCCATCCCCGGCGCCACCTCCGCCACCTTCGCGAAAAACCCCGTCTCCCTCGCCGACGCCGGCCTCTACACCCTCGTCGCCACCAACGCCGCCGGCCCCGTCTCCAGCTCGATCGTCCACGTCGTGATCGCGCCCCAGCCCGGACGCATCGCCCCCGGCCAGGCCACGACCGGCCGCCCCTCCTTCACCAGCAGCGGCGTCCAAACCCTCCTCGCCCTCCCCGACGGCGGCGCCCTCGTCGGCGGCTTCTTCGGCCAAAACACCGCCTTCAACGTCCCCCGCGGCAACCTCATCCGCGTCAAAGCCGACGGCTCCGTCGACCCGAGCTTCACCCTCGATCTCCAGGCCAACGTCCGCGAACTCCTAGCCCAGCCCGACGGCAAGATCCTCATCGCGGGCGACTTCACCTTCGTGAACGGCGCCAACCAGCGCTACCTCTATCGCCTCAACGCCGACCTCACGCCCGACACCGCCTTCAACAGCGCCGTCGCCAACGCCATCGCCGCGTTCTCCTGGGGCAACCCCTCCAGCCTCGCGCTCGACTCCGCCGGCCGCATCTACCTCGGCTTCAACAACAGCTCCACCGGCTCCGTCTGGCGCTTCTCCTCCGCCGGCGTCCTCGACTCCGCCTACACGCTGAGCACCTCCACCGTCTCCTTCTCCGGCGGCGGCGTCACCGCCCTCGCCATGCAGTCGGGCGACCGCCTCCTCGTCGGCGGCAACTTCACCCACATCGGGCCCTTCAGCGGCAGCCAGGTCGCCAAGAACCGCCTCGCCCGCATCAACGCCGACGGCTCCGTCGACGCCGGCTTCACCGCCAGCCTCGGCACGCTCCCGATCCAAGACCTGCTCGTCACCCCGGCGGGCCGCCTCTTCGTCGCCGGCGGCACCGGCAGCGGCACCAACCTTGTCGAAGTCTCCGCCACCGACGGCACCACCCTCACCGGCGGCTCCAGCGGCTTCCAGCTCTACGAGATCGCCTCCGGCCCCGACGGCCGCCTCGCCCTCGCCCGCGCCGCCGTCAACGGCTCCGGCTCCATCTCCCGCCTCAACATCCCCGCCGGCGCCACCACCTCCAACGACACCACTTTCAACGTCGGCACCGGCCCCAACAACGACGTCTTCTCGCTCGCCTACACCGCCGACGGCTCCCTCTGGATCGCCGGCAGCTTCACCACCTTCGACGGCTTCGCCTCCGGCGGCGTGATCAAGCTCCAGGGCTCCGCCGGCGACCCCGGCATCGTCAACCCGCCCGCCCGCGCCGACATCAACGCCGGCGCCACCGCCACCTTCGCCGTCGGCGCCGTGGGCACCAACCTCTCCTACCAGTGGTTCAAGAACGGCGTCCCCCTGACCAACGACACCCGTATCAACGGAGCCACTACCGCGATCCTCTCCATCTCCGGCCTCGTCGCCTCCGACGACGACACCTACACCGTGCAGGTCACCGGCGGCACGCCCTCCACCACCGTCACCAGCGCCCCCGCCAAGCTCAACGTCCTCGGCGCGCCGCTCGTCGCCATCTCGCCCCCCTCCGTCACGCCCGCCCTCGGCGCCACCATCACCCTCGCCGCCGACGTCCTCGCCGCCAAACCCGCCACCTACGTCTGGAAACGCGACGGCGTCGTCCTCGTGGACGGCGGCCGCTACTCCGGCGCCACCACCGGCACCCTCGTCATCACCGGCGCCAACTCCTCCGACAACGGCGCCTACACCCTCACGGTGACCAACTCGCAGGGCGCCGTCTCCACCACGCCCGCCACCGTCGCCGTCGCGCAGACGCCCTCCGCCGCCTTCACCGGCTTCCCCGGCCTCGGCGCCGTCTCGCCCGGCAGCACGAGCAACAACGTCAACGCCATCCTCCACCTCCCCGACGGCCGCACGCTCCTCGGCGTCACGAACGGCTTCCGCGGCATCGCCAACACCAGCGTCTTCGCCAACCTCGTCCTCGTCGACGCCTCCGGCAACCTCACCGCCACCCCCGCCGGCAACTTCGACGCCGAGGTCCGCGCCCTCCAGCTCCTCCCCGACGGCAAGATCCTCGTCGCCGGCGCCTTCACCTCGGTGAACGGCACCGCCCGCTCCCGCCTCGCCCGCCTCAACGCCGACCTCACGCTCGACACGACCTTCGTCCCGCCCTCCGCCAGCAGCGCGATCCAGCTTCTCGCCGTCGATTCCTTCGGCCGCATCTACCTCTACGGCCAGGGCCTCTTCTCCTACGGCGGCCAGACCGGTTACAACAACCTCGTCCGCCTCACCTCCGACGGCGCCCTCGACCTCGGCTTCAAGGCCAACATCGGCGGCGTCTCCGCCCTCGTTCCCCTCGCGGACGGCAAGATCCTCGTCGGAGGCAGCTTCGCCAACCCGATCATCAACGACCTCCAACTCACGGGCGTGAACAACCTCGTCCGCCTCAACGCCGACGGCACGCGCGACACCGCCTTCACCCCCGCCTTCCCGTCCGGCGAGGTGGCCG
>CBIHRE010000491.1:0-4301 GCA_966212385.1 uncultured Akkermansia sp.
AGCCCTCCCGGAACAGCGCCTGCACGGCCGGGTCCTCGTCGAAGCCGAGGTCCTCGGCCATCAGCGCTCTGAGGTGACCGACCAGGTCCCGGGTCGTCGCGTCGATCACCGAGCGATCCGGCAACGCCAGCCCGACTGCGAGCGCCATTTGACAAACGCCGCGCGCCCCCGCCCCATTGACGGCTTGCCATGTCCCAGCCGAAACGCGCCGTTCTCCTCGTCAACCTAGGTTCGCCCGACTCCACCGAGGTGCCCGACCTCCGCCGCTACCTGCGCGAGTTCCTCGGCGACGAACGCGTGATCGACCTCAAACCCCGCTGGGTCGCGAAGTTTTTGGTCAACTGCGTCATCGTCCCCACCCGCGCCCCGAAGTCCGCGAAAGCGTATAGGGAAATCTGGACGCCTCAGGGTTCGCCGCTGGTCGTGACCTCGATGAACGTGCAGAAAAAGCTCGTGGCCGCGCTCGGCCCCGAGACGCACGTCTTTCTCGCGATGCGCTACGGCACGCCCTCGATCTCGAGCGTGCTCCAGGCCGTCGCCGCGGCCGGCGTCGAGGAGCTGCTGCTCATGCCGCAGTATCCCCACTACGCGATGTCATCCTGGGAAACGGTCGTCGTGAAGGTGCAAGACGAGGCGAAACAACATGCGCCGCGCACGAAGATCGCCTGCATGCAGCCCTTCTACGAGGACGCGGACTACATCGAGGCGCTTTACCAGGTCTCGAAACCTCACCTCGAAAACAACGCGCACGACCACGTGCTCTTCTCCTACCACGGCATCCCCGAGCGCCATCTTCGCGTCGGCGACGCGTCGAAGGCGCACTGCACGATCGCACCCGATTGCTGCAACAGTTGCTCCGCCGCCCACGCCATGTGCTACAAGGCGCAGATCACGAAAACCACGCAGGCATTCGTGAAGCGCGCCGGCCTTCCCGACGGCAAGTGGTCGATCTCCTTCCAATCCCGCCTCGCCGGCGAGCCTTGGCTCTCGCCCTACACGGATCACGAATTCGAGCGCCTGCCCAAGGAGGGCAAAAAACGTCTCCTCGTGTTCACGCCCGCCTTTGTCGCCGACTGCCTCGAGACGCTCGAGGAGATCGCGGGCGAGGGCAAAGAGCAGTTCGAGCACGCCGGCGGGGAGTTCTTTCACCACGTGCCCTGCCTCAACGACCAGGCGCCCTACATCGATTTCCTCGCCGGCCGCGTTCGCCGCTGGCTCGGCGGCGAGACCCCGACCGCCACCCAACGAGTCGAGTCCGCCAAGACGCTCGCCGGCGGCGCCGCGCGGCGCTGATCCAGCCCGGCGCGAACGCGGCGCGGACAAACGCGGGATCACGGTCGGACTCGTTTCCGCAAGCTCCGCGGAAGCGCCGCGCGTCGCAAAATCCGGCCCCCCGCCGCGCCCACACCCTACCGCCGGTCCGGGACGCTGCTTCCGCCCACCCAGCGCCCTTCCACCAGAATACGCCGCTGATAGCGTGGAATCCCTCGTTCGCTCTCCAGGACGAGACTCGCCAGCGTGCTCACCGCCACGCGCCCGATCTCGTGGGAATTTTGGTCCGCCCCGGAATCGAAGTTGCCGTCCAACACGCTTGTCGTGCCCACGGCCACATCCTCGGGCACGCGCAGCCCCAACCCATGCAGCAAGGAGCGCAGCAGCGGCGACGAGGTCACGATCACGTCCGGCTTCTGCGTCCGCAACCAGCCCATCAACTCCTTCTGGTGCCGCCGGGGATCCGGCGACAACAACAGCGTCTCCAGCCGCCGTCCCTTCGGCGTGACCTCTTCCTGCGCGTTCAAGTATCCCTCGCGAAAATGGCCGCGGGTGTTCCGCTCGAAATTGCTTTCGCTCACGTAGCCGACGCGTCGATACCCGAACTCCAGCGCCTTCTCGTAAACCAGCCGCGCGCAGTGGCTCTGGTCGCTGGTGACCGAATGCACGGGCAGCGCCGTCACCGAGGCACCGAAGCGCACGAGCGAAAAACGGCTCCAGTCGAAGTCCGGAATATCCACCCCGTCCCGGTGCGGCGGGATCAAGAGACCGCGCACGCCGCGCGTCTCCAAAATCGTCTGCAAGCGCTTGCCCGACTTCCCCATCGGCCAGCGAAACTCCTCCAGATTGTATCCCAGCCTCTCCGCCGCGTCCCGCGCGCCCAGCCAGTATTTGTCGAACTCCTTGTGCTCTCGCAGCTCCTCGGGCCGGGGCCACTGGTTGATCCAGCCCAGACACGCGCGGATGCCCGCCGGCCGCTTGCTCTGCCGGTAGGCCACCAGCGACGCCAGCATCGGATCGGGGCGGTAACCGAGCTTTTCCGCCATCGCCTTCACCTCCGCGCGCCGCGCCTCCGAGACGCGCGGCGAATCGCGCAGAGCCAGCGAGACCGCGACATGCGACAAACCGAGCGCCTTCGCGATGTCGCGCAGCGACGGACGATAGGCGGGACCGGGGTCGGGGCTTGGAACCATGGCCGCCACCATGCCGGCGGCGTTACCAGTGGAAACACCAAACCCGTTTAGGGCCCGCGTTTCCAAGGCACACAGTCAAAGCCAACCCCGCATCCACCGATGGCCTGACGCCCCCTCCCCGCCTTCGCGTTACCATAGTAACCTCGGGACCTTTTTACCGGCCCCTCGTCTTGGCGCACGCTGCCGTTTGCACCTGTTCGCCGGCCCATGTCGCCCCTTTCCTCGCTCGCCACCTCCGCGCCTTTTCCGGTTCCCGTCGTTCCGGCCAAAACTCCCCGTCCCCGCGGCCTTTTCGCCATGGACCCCGAAGCCGTGGGCAACGTCTACGCCGACGTCGACCGAACCCGCATCTCCGCCTGGGTCGACCTGCGCGACGACCTGATCCTCACCCCGCAAAACTGGCGTTCGCACCGCGCCGAGCTCGCCGAGGCCGAATTCATTTTCTCCGGCTGGAAAGCCCCCGTCTTCGACGCCGAGTTCCTTCGCGCCGCCCCCCGCCTCCGCGGCATCCTCTACGCCGCCGGCTCCATCCGCTACTGCACCACCGAGGCCTTCTGGGCCTCCGGTATCCCCATCTCCAGCGCCTACGCCGCCAACGCCGTCCCCGTCGCCGAATACACCGTCGCCGTCTCCGTTCTCGCCCTGAAGCAGTTCTGGCGCCGCGCCGACCTCGCCCGCCGCGGCCTCGGCTGGGGAGATCATACCCGTCCCATTCCCGGCGCCTTCCGCGCCTGCGTCGGCCTCGTCTCCTTCGGCATGATCGCGCGCCGCGTCGCCGAGATGCTCGCCGCCTACGACATGCGCGTCGTCGTCTACTGCCCCTACCTCGGCGACGTGGAGGCCGCCGCGCTCGGCGTCGAACGCGCCTCCCTTGAACAACTCTTCCGCGAGTGTGACGTCGTCTCCGTCCACACGCCCATCCTGCCCGAGACCATCGGCATGATCGACGGCCGCCTCGTGCGTTCGATGAAACCCGACGCCACCCTCGTCAACACCGCCCGCGGCGTGATCCTCGACCAGCCGTCCGTCATCGAGGCCCTGCGCGCCCGTCCCGACCTCACCGCTATCCTCGACGTCACCCACCCCGAGCCGCCCGCCGCCGAAGACCCGCTCTTCGCCCTGCCCAACGTCGTCGTCACGCCCCACATCGCCGGCTCCCACGGTCGCGAATGCGAACGCCTCGGCAGCTACATGGCCGACGAGCTCGACCGCCTCATGTCCGGCCAGCCGCTCCGCTGGCGCATCACCCGCGACATGGCTCAACGCATGGCCTGACGCGCGCTCGCGTCGCCGCCCGGAGCCTGTCCTTCATTCCCGCGGCGATCCCCCGTCCCGCCCCCGTTCCATCAAATGTTAACCTCCGTTCTCCGCCCCCTCGCCCGCGTCGTCGCCCGCGCCGTCGCCGCCGTCCTCGCCGTCGCCGCCGAGATCGAGGTCGACAGCCTCGCCGCGCTCGCGCGCGAGACCGCCCAAAGCGGCCGCGAGATCCGACTCAAGCCCGGCGTCTACCGCATGGCCGACTACCTCACCGACGCCGTGCTCGCGGAGATCCACGCCGCGCGCAAGGGCCTGCCCGGCCGCCCCCCCGTGCCGATGTTCGTCTTTCGCGGCGACAACAACCACATCGCCTTCGACGGCGCCGTGATCGAGATCGACACCGCCCTCTACAAAAAGCTCCCCGGCGGCTACGTCCGCTGCCTCATCGTCGCGGGCAAGGGCAACACCCTCGTCGGCCTCTCCCTCCGCCAGACCGGCGCCAACGAGGGCAGCGGCGGCAACACCCTCTCCCTCACCGGCGAGCGCACCACGCTCGAGGACGCCACGCTCCACGTGTAT
>CBIHRE010000492.1:0-4279 GCA_966212385.1 uncultured Akkermansia sp.
GGTTCGAGAGGAGGCGGATCTGCTCCAGCACGCCGAAGGAAAGATTTTGGGCCTCGTCGATGATGAGCAGGATGTCGCGGCCGTTGCCGATGCGTTGCAGCAGCACGCGGTTGAGTTGGCCGAGCAGGTCGGGTTGCTCGTGATGCAGCGGGGTTTCCCCCAGCTCCGTCAAAATGGCGCGCAGCATCTGGGCCTCGTTGACCGAGGGGTTCAGGATGAGGGCGATGTCAAAGCGGCCGTCTTGCTCGACCTCGCTGAGAAACTGCCGGCAGAGCGTGGTTTTTCCGCAGCCGACTTCACCGATCAGCACGATGAAACCTTTCTTCTCGAAGACGCCGTATTTCAGGTGCTGGAGGGCTTCCTGGTGGGTGGGGCTGAGGTAGAGGAACTTGGGGTCCGGCGTGATATGGAAGGGGAGTTCCGTTAGCCCGTAGTAGCTCTGATACATCGGGCCAAGGGCTAGCGCGGGCCCGGGGCGAATGGCACGCCAAATCCTCGGGTGAAAAAAGTCCGCGCGACGATTTACAGGAGGCGGAGCATTCGTCACACCGATGGGTCTCATCCCCTCCATGCCCGCTTGGCTTCATCGTCTCGTCCTCGCCGTAGGCGCCATCGCTTCGATCGGCGTGATCGCGGGTCTCGCGGTGGTCTTGAATCAGACCAAGGCCGAATACGCCCGCCTTCGAGAAGTGGAGGCGCAGACCCGCCGTCGTCTTGCCGAGGTGGAAACACGTCTGGCCGAGCAGGAAACGGTCCTGGAGCGCCTGCGCACGGATCCGTCGTATGTGGAAATGGTTATCCGCCGTCGCCTGGGTTACGCCAAACCCGACGAGTTCGTTTTCCGCTTCGACGAGTAGGGCCCTCGATTTGCGGCGCTTTTGCGCCGCTTCGTGGCGGGAGTTCCTGCGCGAGGCGCCACTTGACCTCCGGCCCGGGAGACCGGACGCTCCGCCTTTCTTTTCTTCCGCCATGTCCCTGAACGCCTCGCCTCTGTCCGTCCTCGATCCCGAGATTTTCGCCGCGATCCGCGCCGAACGCGCCCGCCAGGAGAGCCATATCGAGCTCATCGCGTCCGAAAACTTCACCTATCCGGCCGTGATGGAGGCCCAGGGCAGCGTCCTGACCAACAAATACGCCGAGGGTTATCCCGCGAAGCGCTGGTATGGCGGCTGCGAGCACGTCGACAAGGTCGAGCAGCTCGCGATCGACCGCGCCAAGGCCCTCTTCGGCGCCGAGCATGCCAACGTGCAGCCCCACTCCGGCTCGCAGGCCAACTTCGCCGTCTACACCGCCGTCCTTCCGCTCGGCGCCAAGATCCTCGGCATGAACCTCAGCCACGGCGGCCACCTCACCCACGGCAATCCCGCCAACTTCTCCGGCAAGCAGTATCAGTTCGTTCAATACGGCGTGCGCGAGGACAACGGCCTCATCGACTACGACGAGCTCGCCGCCGTCGCCCAGCGCGAGAAACCCGCCATGATCACGGTCGGCGCTTCCGCCTACTCGCGCATCATCGACTTCGCCCGCATGGCCGAGATCGCCCGCTCCGTCGGCGCCTTCCTTTTCGCGGACATCGCCCACATCGCGGGCCTCGTCGCCGCCGGCGTTCATCCGTCGCCGGTGCCGCACGCCGATTTCGTCACGACCACCACGCACAAGACCCTCCGCGGCCCCCGCGGCGGCCTTATCCTTTGCAAGGCGGCCCACGCCAAGGCCATCGACTCCGCGATGTTCCCCGGCGGCCAAGGCGGCCCGCTCATGCATGTCATCGCCGCGAAGGCCGTGTGCTTCGCCCAGTGCGCGACGCCCGAGTTCAAGGCCTACGCGCAGAAGATCGTCGCCAATTCCAAGGCCCTCGCCGCCGCCATGCAGAAGCGCGGCTACAAGCTCGTTTCCGGCGGCACCGACAACCACCTCTTCCTCGTCGATCTCCGCGCGAACCTGCCGGAGCTCACCGCGAAGAAGGCCCAGGAGACCCTCGATCTCGCCCACATCACCTGCAACAAGAACACCGTGCCCTTCGAGACCCGCTCGCCCTTCCAGGCCTCGGGCATCCGCCTCGGCACACCCGCCGTCACCTCGCGTGGCCTCGTCGAGGCCGACATGGACGTGATCGCCGAGGCGATCGACACCGTGCTCAAGGCCATCGGCACGCCCGGCGAAGCCGCCGCGATCGAGAAGTCGAAGGCCCTCGTCGCCACCCTCGCGAAGAAGTATCCGCTGCCCTACGCATCCTAAAAGGTCGCTCAGGATTCGTTGACCACGGATAGCACGGATTATCACGGATAAAGGCCCACGGCTTTGGTGCCTGGTTTTATCCGTGTTCGTCCGTGTGATCCGTGGTTAATTTTTGCCTGAAACTTTTCCGATGTCCGACGTCCAGACCTACACCGTCCCTCCCGGCACCCGGCGCGACCGCGCGGACAAGATCCTCGCCGCCGCTTTTCCCGACCACAGCCGCGTGGCCTGGCAGCGCGCCTTCGAGGCGGGTCGCGTGAAACGAGGCGCGGAGGTGCTGAACAAAAAATCCGAGCTGCACGCCGGCGACGTGATCGAGTTTTCCCACGCCGACGCGGCGCCCTCCGAACTGCGTCCCGCCGACATACCGTTGGAGGTGCTTTACGAGGACGAGCACCTGCTCGCGATCAACAAGGCCGCGGGCATGGTCGTGCATCCCGGCGCCGGCACCGGCGAGGACACGCTGGTCCACGCGCTCCTCGGGCATTGCGCCGGTGAGCTCAGCGGCGTCGGCGGCGTCGAGCGTCCGGGCATCGTGCACCGGCTGGATCGCGAAACCACCGGCGTGATCGTCGTCGCCAAAACGGACGCCGCCCATCGCGGGCTTTCGGAGCAGTTCGCCGAACGTCACCTTCACAAGGAATACCTCGCGCTCGCGGTCGGCGTGCCTCGCCTGCTTAGCGGGGTGATCGAGAGCAGCATCGCGCGCCATCCGATCCATCGTCACCGCATGACCACCGGCGAAGGCGGCAAGCCCGCGCGCACGGACTGGAAACTGGAAAAGGCCTTCGCGCCGCACGCTTCGCTCCTGCGCTGCCATATTCATACCGGCCGCACCCACCAGATTCGCGTTCATCTCAAATCCATCGGCCACTCGATCCTCGGCGACGCCACCTACGGTTGGAAAGACAGCGCGCCGCTGCCGATGCGGCCCCCGCGCGTCATGCTCCACGCCGAGCACCTGATTTTCCATCATCCCGTCACCGCGCGCCAGATCGAGGTGCGCGCGCCGTTGCCCGACGATTTTCGGGCGATGATCGCCGCCCTTGAAAAGGGCGGGGCTGCCTCTTCGCGCTAAGGCCGCAGGGCTTGGAGCGTGTCCAGCGTCTCCGCGGCGAGCCCCCAGCGAAGGTTGTAGAGGGAGTGGTGAAAGTGCGGCAGCTGCGCGCATTCGGCCACCGCGAGCAAGGTGACGAGCGCGACGGGGAAAACATCCGCGCGAGCCGCGGGCATTCCGGGCATGCGCTTGCGTTCCGGAAGCGTGAGGGCCGCGATTTCCTCCAAGAGCGCGTCGAGCGTGGAGGTGGCGACGACCGAAGGGGTGTCTTCAAGGCCCACCCCGTGTAGTGCCGCCTTGAGGAGACGCACCGTGGTAACCGTGCCCCCCGTGAACACGGCTTCGGGGGGAGGCGGCAGATCGAAACGAAAGGCGGCACGTTTAAGCTCCTGCTTCGTGTGCAGGGCCACGCCGAGCATCGCGTCGTGATCCAAGGGCGCGGCGGGGTCGGCGACAAATTTCTCCGTGAGCCGCACGCAGCCCAGGCGCAGGCTGATTGCTTGGGTGATGCGCCGGTCGTGGAAGGTCAGACACTCGAGACTGCCGCCGCCCAGATCGAAAACGTGAAAGTCGCGCAGGTGGGCGAGCGCGGGGTCGCAGGTGAGACCGCGGCCAATGAGATTGGCCTCCTCCTCGCCGGATAGCAGGCGGATCACGTGTCCCGTCGCGGTCTGCACGCGGGAGCGGAACTCGTCGCCATTGGCGGCATCGCGCACGGCGCTGGTGGCGACCAAGACGGTTTTGGCGGGCGCGAAAGGCGCGCCCATTTCCAGCAGCTCGCGGATGGCGGCGAGGCCGCGCGCCATGCCGTCTTCGGAAAGGCTCGGGCGGGCGGCTCCGAGGCCCGCGCTGATCCGCGCGTCGAGCGTCTTGTTCTTCAGCGCCTCGAGCGTTCCGTCGGCCCGGCGGCGGGCGACGAGGGTTTTTATCGAGTTGCTGCCGATGTCGATGGCGGCGAGCTTCAGGCCAGGCTCCGCACGTGCC
>CBIHRE010000493.1:0-4279 GCA_966212385.1 uncultured Akkermansia sp.
TCGGCGGTTTTAACGCCCGAGCCGGCGGCGGCGGGCAGCTTGGCGTCGACGTAGCCGGGAAGGATGATCTCGAAGAGCGTGCGCAGGTCTTCGAGCGAGTTTTCGACCGGCGTGCCGGTGAGGAAAAGCCGGCTGTGGGCGTGGAGCGCGCGGAGGCTGCGGGCGTTGAGCGAGCGGCGGTTTTTCGCGTGCTGGGCCTCGTCGGCGATGATGGTGGCGAGGTCCACCTCGGCGAGCAACTCGGCGTCGCGGCTGAGCGTGCCGTAGGAGGTGATGAGCAAGTCGTGCGCGGAGGCGGCTTCGACGGAGGCGACGCGCTGCGCGCCGTGGTGGACGAAGACGCGGAGCGCCGGGGCGAAGCGGGCGGCTTCGCGCCGCCAGTTTTCCACGAGCGAGGCTGGGCAGACGACGAGGCTGGGCCGGCGTTTCTTTTCGGGCGTGGCGGCGGCGATGGCGGATAAGAGGGCGAGGGCTTGGGCGGTTTTTCCCAAGCCCATTTCGTCGGCCAGGATGCCACCGAGTTCGTGGCGGTGCAGGTGCCAGAGCCAGGCGGCGCCGATCTGTTGATACGGGCGGAGCGTCGCGGCGAAGCTCGTCGGGATCGGGGCCGGCTCGAGACGATCCAGGTTTTTCAGGGCATCCGCCCTGCGTCGCCAGGCCGAGGGGGGCTGGTAGTCCGGGGAGAGGGTGTCGAGCATCTCCTGGAGCTCCGGTATTCGCGCCGAGGATACGCGCTGGGTGCGGCGGGCGGTGACGGGCGCGGCGGTGCCGCCGGCGAGGGCGGCCTGGGCCTTGGCCAGGCGATCCAACTGATCCGGCGGGAGGAGGTAGATTTTTTTCCCGTCCTCGACGAAACGCCGGCCGGCGGCGACGGCGGCGCGAAGTTCGTCGTCGCCGACCTTTCCGGCGGAGAGGCCGACCGACACGGTGAACTCCCCCGACGACGCCTCTTCGACCTCGGCTTGGACTTCGGCGGTGGCGAAGACGGCGGAGTGCTTTTCGAAGTTGGGAGTGAAGTCGGCGTGGAAGCGCGAGCGGAGCGTATCGCCGTGGGTGGCGAGGAAGTTGAGGACCTTGTGGCGGTCGCGCAGCCACCATTTTTTCGTGGAAGGATCGAGGACGAAGCCGTTGGCGGAGAGCAAGTCCCGGGCGGCGGCATAGGCGGGGTGCTCGCGAGAGGGAAGGGCGATGGCGAGGTAGTGCTCGCTGCCATCGACCGTCAGGGGTGTGAGCGGTTCGTCACGGGGCGTCAGGCGCGGGGTTCGGACCGAGAGCGAGCGGGGGCCTGGGAGCGGCGCTGGGGCAAGGGCCGAGGGCGGAGGCGTCGGCGCGGCCAAGTGCTCGCTCACGCCGCGAAGACGCGGGCCGATCCAGAGCAAGGTCTTATCGGGTTCGGCAAGCGCGGCAAAGACAGGTTGGCCGGCAAGCGCGGCGACGAGTTCGCGGAGTTGCGCCCGAGTGACTTGGAGGAAAGGCGGAGGCACCGGCGCGCCGTTGCAAAGCCGCGAAAGGATGGCCAAGGCGGGCAACTGCCCGGGGGGGGGCGACGCGGCCGTGTCGAACCGGATCTTGAGCGGGATGGCGTCACGCGCGGCGGCGGCGGGAAGATTGGGCGGAAGAAAAAGACGCAACATGCGGAATCAGCGACTTTGCCGGGACGCCGCATGGGCGAAAGGATGTTTTTACCGATGGGCCGGATAAGGCTGGGCCTGCTCTGATCGCCGCAGAAAATCAGGAGAACAATCAACGCAAAGCGCCGACTGGAATTGGAAATGCTAGCATGTGAATAACAGCGCTTGCATGTCATGTCGCCGACACTTCACATTAAATGGCGTTGACCATTATTTCGCCAAGCCTTTGCTTCAAATACCGTCTATGAAAAACATCCTTCGACTGCTCGCCGGTGGTTTCGCCGCCGCTTTCTTCGCCCTCGCCGCCCAGGCGGCCAATCTCGCTCCCGGCGCCTACTCGGCGGGTGCAGTGAAGGGTGATGTCTCCTACAAACTCGCCGGTTCCGCTCAGTATCAACCTCTCGCGGCGGGTGTTGCGCTTCCCCAAGGCGCCACCATCAAGACCGGTGCGAAGTCCACCGTGACCATCGTTTTCGGCAGCGGCTCCGTTGCCGTGATCGATCCGAATTCCGAGGTCGAAATTTCCAAGTTTGTTCAGGATGTCTTCTCCGGTCCGGTTCCCGTTGATGCCGAGCCCGCCGTTTCCGACACCCAGATCAAGATCATCGAGGGTGGCGTGACCGCCAAGGTCGCCAAGCTCAAGAAGGGCTCCAACTTCATCGTTAGCTCCCCTGTCGGCGCCGCCGGCGTCCGTGGCACCTCCTTCAAGTATTCCTATAGCAGCGCGAAGGGCGAGGCCTTCCTCCAAGTCACCGAGGGTGGCGTGCAGTTCCACGAGAAGACCGGTAACAAGACCACTCTGGTCGAGGCCGGCAAGAAGATCAAAGTGACCTTCACCCGCGACGCCCAAGGCAACGTCCTCTCGGCTACGCTCGATCTCTCTGCTCTTACGCCCGCAGAGGCCCAAGCCATCACCGATGCGATCGTCAACAAAGCCGGCGGCGGTGCTAGCGCTACCGTTAACAACAACACGATCGTCATCACCCCGATCGACCGCTCCCAAGTCAGCTCCGAGTAAGTAGGCTGGAACGACGGTTAAAAATTTAAGCCTCCCTCGAAAGAGGGAGGCTTTTTTTGTGCCTATGAAGGCCTTGTCTGGATCGTGACAGCCTACCGTGGCCTGGTGACGGCGTGATTTTATGGAGCGTGATGGTTGTCCGGTGCCGCGGCAACCGTCAGCCGCGGGAATCCAACAGCGAAAGGGCGAGGCGCGCGGCGGCTTCTTCGGCCGCGTTTTTGGAGGGGCCGCGCCCTTCGCCCAGAACACGATCAGCCAGATATACCCGTGAGCTGTATTCCCGGTCGTGGTCCGGCCCGCCTGATTGATGGGTCTCGTAGCGCAGAGACCCGGAATCGTGGGTGGCTTGGATCAACTCTTGAAGGCGTCCTTTGGGGTTATCCGCGGAGCTTCCGCTGGCGATGCGGCCCTCGAGCGAGCCGTAAATGCGAAGAACCAAGCTGCGTGTTTTCTGGATGCCGAGATCGAGGTAGAGCGCTCCGACGAGTGCCTCAAACGCGTCTTCGAGATTTGAGGGACGCTTGCGTCCGGCGGAGGTGTTTTCGCTGCCGCCGAGGGAGAGGGCGGAATCTAGGCCGAGCTCGAGGGCGATTTGCGCCAAGCAGCGGCCTTTGGTCAGGATTGAGCGTTTCCGGCTCAAAACGCCCTCCGGTTCCGTTGGGAAAATCAGAAATAGCTCGTCGGTGATGACCAACTGAAGCACGGCGTCACCGAGGAATTCGAGACGCTGATTACTCGGGCCCGCGTCGGGGTGCTCGTTGCAGTAGGACGGATGGGCGAGCGCTTCGCGTAGCAGGGCCGGATTTTCGAAAATGTGGCCGAGCCGGGACTGGAGGATGGCTAGTGGGTCCATTTCGATGGCCTGCGCTTAGTCGGGTAAACGGCGGATGCCGGTTTTATCCAAAGCGGAGAGATGTTTCGAAACTGGTTGGCCCGCGAGGACGAGCTCGGGTTCCAGATCGTGGAGCGGGGCGAGCACAAAAGCTCTCTCAAGCATGGCTGGATGGGGCAAGGTTAGCCGCGCGTCCCGATGGATCACGTCTCCGTGCAGCAGGAGATCGAGATCAAGCGTGCGTGGGCCCCAGCGTTCCCGGCGAACTCGACCACGGGCCTGCTCGATCGCGAGCAGTTCGTCGAGGAGGGCGTGAGGAGAGAGCGTCGTTGCGAGCCGGACGACGGCATTGAAATAGGGTTGCTGGCCGGGTGGGCCGAAGGGCGGGGTTTCGAAGATCACCGAGCGGGCGACCAAGCGCGTGCCGGGCAGCGCGGCCAAGGCGGCGAAGGCGGCTTCGAGGTGAGCGCGGCGATCGCCCAGATTGGAACCGAGGGCGACGTAGGCGGTGGTCTGGGAAAGATGGGACACGGGGGCTCTTGGCGGGGGGGGCGGGCGCGGTCCTCGCGTTATTGACGCGAAAGGCTCGCGGTTATCGCGACCCCATCGTGGTCGCCGGGGATGGGGACGTGCGGCTTGTGGACGGTGACGGTGGCCGAACGCACCGGCGGGTGCGCGGCACGGGCCGTCGCGGGTCGGCTCGCGCACAATGGCGGCATGGCACGACGCGCTCCCGACCGCGAACCCTCCGAGGACCGGGTCCGCTCCGGCGAACGCAAGCACTCGGCGGCCGGGCTG
>CBIHRE010000494.1:0-4256 GCA_966212385.1 uncultured Akkermansia sp.
GGCGAAGGCGAGAAGCTCGGAGGCGGCGAGGGCGCGGCTGTAGATGCGGAAATCGTCGATGGAGCCGTTGAGGTAGGGATCGCCGGAGAACTGGGAGCGGCCGAGGTAGTTGCGGGTCGTGGCCCCGAGACCGGACGGGGCGACGGTCATGGCGTTGTTGGTGCCGACGAGGACGCCGTTGAGGTAGAGGCTGCCGGTGTTGCCGGAGCGGGTGACGGCGACGTGGGCCCAGGCGCCGAGGGGGAGGGCGGCGGAGCTGAAGATCTGTTTTTCGTTGTTCCAGCCGGAGGTGGTGATGGCGAAGCGCATCTTGGCGGCGTCGGCGCCGGTGGTGTATTGGGGCGTGAGGAACATGTAGGCGCCGGTGCTGGCGCCGGGCGTGGTGGCGCCGCCGAAGTCGAAAATGCGGGAGTTGGTGGCGAAGGCGCCGATCTTGACCCAGCAGGAGATGGTGTAGTCGCCGAGGCTGGAGACGATGCCGTTGGGGAGGGTGAGGTGCTGGCCGGCGGTGGCGGGGAGGCTGACGGCGTTGGCGAGGTAGCCGGGGCTCCAAACCGGGGAGTTGACGAGGGCGCCGGCGTTGCCGTTGCCGCTCGAGTCGGCGGCGCTCGTGCCGGAGGTCTCGTCGAGCTTCAGGTGGAGGAGGAGATCGGAGACGGCGGCGGGCGCCTCGACGGAGGGGGCGCTCTCGCCCTGGGCGTTTACGGCGGCGACAACGTAATAGTAGGTGGTGCCGCTGACCACGGAGGTGTCGACGTAGGTCGGGTTCACGAGGCCGGTGGCGATCGTGGCGTAGGGACCGCCGGGGGTGGTCGCGCGCTTGACGACGTAGGTCTGCGCGTTGGCGCCGGCTTTCCAGGTGAGAGTGACCTTGTTGCTGAGGGGCGAGGTGACGAGGCCGCTCGGCGTGACGGGCGGGATGCCGGTGACGAGGGCAGACACGGAGGAGGAGCCGAGCGCGTGGTTATAGAGCCGGACGTCGTCGAGTTTGCCGGCGAAGAGGGGGTCGGGCCACTGACTCTTGCCCAGATAATTGGCGGCGAGGACGACGGAGGTGGGGTCGTTGGTGATGGCGTTGCTGGTGGCGACGGCCGAGCCGTTGACGTAGAGAGTCGCGGTGCTGCCGCCGAGCGTGACGGCGACGTGGACCCAGGTGCCGGTCGGGAGGGCGGGGGCGTTGAGGCCTTGGGCGACGCCGCCGGTTTTGATTTCGAAGCGCATGCCGGAGGCGCCGGAGGGAGTAAGGAAGAGGTAGTCGCCGGTGCCGTTGCCGAAGTCGAAGATGCGTTGCCAGGCACCACCGCCGTCCCACCAGACCCAGGCGGCAAAGGTGAAGTCCTTGTAGAGGACGGGGGAGGGGATGGAGAGGTTGGCGTAAGTGGTGGAGCCGTCGAAGACGAGGGCCTGGCCGACGGCGCCGGTTGTGTAGGCGGCGGTGCCGGAGAGCGTGGCGGAGGAGCCGCCCTGGCTGTCGGCGGCGGTGCCGTCGAGGGAGTAGCGGGCGACGAGGGTATCGCCGAGGACGGCGATGGTGAGCGTGGCGTCGGCGGAGGCCCCGGTGTCGTCGGTGGCGCGGATGACGAAACTGTTTGCACCGACATCGGAGGCGCCGGGAGTGCCGGAGAGGGTCCCGTCGGCGGCGACGGAGAGCCAGGCGGGGCCGGAGACCTTGGAGAAGGCGATGCTGGAGCCGGGATCGACGTCGGTCGCATCGCCGGCGAGGGTGCCGGCGTAGGCGACGTCGTGGGTGACGGCGGGTTTGGAGAGGGGATTGGCGGTCCAGGCGGGGACGTCGTTGGTGTTGGTAACCTCTATCTGGATACGGGAGACCTCGCCGGCGCCGGTGGCGTCGGCCACGCGAACGAGGAAAGTGTTGGCGCCGACGTCGGCGTTGGCCGGGGCGCCGGAGAGGGCGCCGTCGGCGGCGACGGTCAGCCAAGCCGGGCCTTCGAGCTTGGTGAAGGTGGGGGCGCCGCCATCGGGGTCGCTCGCGACGGTGGCGAGGCTTTGGGCGGAGGCGGAATAATCGGCGTCCTCGGTGGCGGCGGGCAGGGAGATGCGTTCGCCGGAGAAGGACGGGGCGTGGTTGGCGCCTTGGTAGCCGAGCGCGTGGACTTCGCCGCCGCGAAGGGCGTAGTCGTAGATGCGGAAGTCGTCGATTTTGCCCTTCAGGTAGGGGTCGTTGGAGAACTGGGAGCGACCGATCCAGTTTTGCGGGGTGTCGCCGAGCTGGAGAGGCTGGAGGAAGCAGTCGAGTTTGCGCGCGACGGCCACGCCGTTGATGTAGAGGGTGAGGACGCGGTCGGAGAGGGTGACGGCGACGTGGGTCCATTGGCCGACGGGGAGGGCGGGGCCCTCGACGTTTTGCTCGTTGTAGCCGTAAACGGTGGTGATGGCGAAGCGGGTGCCGCCGGTGCCGGAGCGGGGGGTAAGGAAGAGGTAGGAGCCGGGTTTGCCGCCGAAGTCGAAGATGCGCGACCAGGTGCGGCTGTCGTCGAGGTAGACCCAGGTGGCGATGGTGAAGTCGGCGAGGGAGGCGACGACGTCGGCGGGGAGGCTTACGTGGTCGTTCACGCCGTCGAGGGCGATGGCGTTGCCCTGGCCGGATCGGCCGGCGACCCAGGTCGGGCCGTTGACGAGGGTGGCGTGGTGGCCGCGGCCGGAGGAATCCGTGGCGGTGGCGCCGCCGGTCTCGTCGGCCTTGAGCCAGGTGTTCAACTCGGCCGGGAAGGCGGCGCGGACCTCGTTGGACGGGGCGGTTTCCTGGGCGGAGGGGAGGACGCCGGCGACGACGTAGTAGTAGGCGCCGGGGGAGGTGGCGGTGGTGTCGGTGAAGCTGGCGTCGATGCCGGTCACGCCGGCGGCGAGGGTGATGTAGGGGCCGCCGGGGTTGGTGGAGCGTTTGATGTTGTAGCTGGTGGCGTAGGCGGAGCCCCACCAGGAAAGGACGACATGACCGGCGCGCTGGACGAGGGAGAGTCGCGGGGCGGCGCCTTGGGCGACGGGATCGCGGGTGAAGGTGAGGGTGCCCCAGCCGAGCTGGTCGCCGTTGCCGCCGTTGTTTTCGGGGCGCAGGTATTCGGCCTCGGCTTTGGTGAAGGGGGCGGCGAGGCCGAGGCGGTTGACGTAGTGGTTGTAGAGCATCTCGGCCCAGGGGCGGTGGCTGGGGCGACCGGCGGAGGAGACGTTGGTCTGGATCTGCCAGGCGCCGCCTTGACCGGTGCCCCACATGTAGAAATCGTAAGGCACGTCGTTGCCGGAGTTGTAGCGGGTGACGTATTCGGCGGCGGAGAGGACGCGGTTGTCGCGGTAGCCGTAGAGGTCGACTCCCTGGTTCCAAGCCATCTCGCAGATGGTGCCGAGGAGGGAGATGCTGAGGGTGGTGTGGCCTTGGTCGCGGCCGGCCTCCTGCATCTGGCCGAGCTTGCCGTCGTGGATCTGGTAGATGACGCGGTCGAGGGGGGCGGTGGCGTCGCCCATGTGGCCGTAGGGCCAGGCGCGGTCGGAGATGTCGCGGCGGTCGCAGGAGAACCCGATGGCGAGGGCCGAGGCCATGTTGCAGAGATCCCAGTTGCTCCAGTAGTTGGTGACGGCGGCACCGTTGTGGGGATGGCCGCCGTCCTTGCCCCAGAGGAAGGTCTCGTTGAGGGAGTAGAAGTGGGCGAGGAGCCAGTTCTGGAAGCGGGTGATGTCCTCCGGCGCCCAGCCGGGGTAGGTTCGCATGATCTCGGCGATGTTGGCCCACTGGTAGCCGTGGATGCCGGCGGCGAGGAAGCGGTCCGCGTTGCCGGTGAGCGAGGTCATGGTGGACGACCAGGTGTTGAGGAAGCGGACGGCCTCGTCTGCGTAACGGGTGTCGCCCGAGACTTTCCAGCGGAGGGCGCAGGCGTAGGCGTGGTAGATGTCGGTATACATCTGCGCGACGTTGCCGGGGCGGGTGATCTCGGCCGTCGCGCGCGTGCCGGCCCCGAGCTGGGAGTTCCAGTCGTTGGTCAACGCGTTCCAGCCCGAGAGCCAGGGCTGGGCGCCGAGCTCCACCTTGGTCTTCATGCGGTTGAAGTCCGCTTCCGTGTGCAGAAGACCGGGGTGGACGAAGGCCTGCGCGGAGACCCGGGGTGCGAAAACGAGGAGGAGCAGGGCGGCGAGCAGCAGGAGGGGAAGCAGGCCGAGGCGGGCGTGCGCCGTGGTGGGGGCGGAAGGGGACGGCGGGAAGGCGGACTGCGTTTTGTGGCTGCTCATGAGGGGAAGGGGGAGCG
>CBIHRE010000495.1:0-4248 GCA_966212385.1 uncultured Akkermansia sp.
GCCCGGCGCGCTTTGTCCGAACAATTCAACACACGGTAACCTTTGCACCTAGTTCTTCGCTCCGAAACAGCGCGTTGAAAGGCTCGCCAGTCTGTGAAGAATCGACCTATTCACTTTCTCGAAAATGACCGCCGCATCCGCTTTTCGTTTCTCCGGCCACGAAACTTTCGTTTGTCGCTATGCCTGGCTTCCCAAGGCCGTCCGCGAGGTCGAAAGAGATCCTTTCCTTTTTAAGGACGACGATGCCGCTATGGTCGCCTTGGGCGTGGGCAAAAACATGGTCCGCTCCATCTGCTTCTGGGCTGAAATGGCACAAATCATCACCAAGCCCGAGGGCACGCAGAAGCACGAGCTAACCGAGTTCGGCCGCGAGCTTCTCGGGCACGAGGGATACGACCCTTACCTGGAGAACTCGCTAACGCTTTGGCTTCTGCATTGGAAAATCGCAACCAACCCCACGCAACCGCTCTTTTTCTGGCACCAGCTCCTAAATTACTGGCATCGTGCGGAGTTCACCGAGTCCGAAATCATTCCTTTTCTCGCGAAGAATACTCCACCTGGAGCGGCCCTTCGCTCTGAGAGCACTCTGGAGGCTGGATACCGTGTCTTTGTTAACTCCTATGTCGCAACGCGCAGCGCCAAGGGCGAGGTAGCTGAGGACAACCTCGATAGCCCTTTGGTCGAACTTGATCTTGTGCGCCGCACCGGCGACCGCCGCCCCGGCGGCATCGGCCCCCGAGAAACGATCTACTCGTTCAATCTCGATGACAAACCCGCCATTACTTCCGCGCTCTTCGGCTACTGCCTTCACGATTTTTGGGCCAACCGGCACTCCGGCGAGAAAACGCTACCCTTTCCGACGATCACCGTAGCGCCGGGCAGTCCGGGCCAAATCTTCAAACTGCCTGAAGCAGCGGTGCGACGACACCTGGACCTCCTGAAAGACAGCACCCGGGGCGTATACAGCTTCGAAGAGTCTGCGTCGCTTCAGTTGGTGACCCGAAAAAAACCTGCCACTTCCGCAGCACTTCTCGAGACCGTTTACGCCGCCGAGGCCTGAGCCATGAAAATTCAAGAACTCCTCTCGCCCAGCCGTCGCTTTCTCCGCTCCACTCAGTTGGAGCGAGATTTCAACGACTCCGAAGCCTTGGAAGGTTATATCACGACTCCGGAAATCGAAGAGTGCTTGGAACGCATCACCCGCGGCCTCGCTCCGACCTCTGGTCAACGTGCGTGGCGGGTCACCGGTGACTACGGCTCCGGTAAATCGAGCTTCGCCCTTCTCCTCGCGAACCTGGCCTTTCGCGGAGCGAATGAACTTCCCAAGCATCTACGCCATCTCGTTCGCGATCACGGCTTGTCCGGCCGTGAGCAAAAATTTCTGCCCATTCTTGTGACCGGTGCCCGGGAGCCAGTTTCGCTCGTGCTTCTGCGCGCGCTCCATGAGGCCCTGACGACTCACGTTGACGGTCGTCGCGCCCTGCGTTCCCGCGACCAGATTGGCGAAGCGCTCAAGAACCCGGAACGTCTGGATGAAGCGAAAATTGTCCAATGGGTGGCTGCCGCCGCCCGGGAACTTCAGGAACGCGAGTTGTTCCGCGGCCTGCTCATCATCCTTGACGAAATGGGCAAATTCCTGGAATTCGCGGCGCTTCACCCCGAACGGCAGGATGTTTATTTCTTGCAACAGCTGGGTGAAGCTTCCGCACGTAGCGGTGAAGCCTGCCTCTTCTGCGTTGGCCTTCTCCATCAAGGATTTAGCGCTTACGCCGATAAACTGTCCGACGCAGGACAGCGCGAATGGGAAAAAGTCGCCGGCCGCTTTGAAGAATTGGTCTTTACGCAGCCACTGGGCCAGATCGCCACGCTCATCGCAGCAGCACTCGAAGTAAACCCTGATGCGCCTGCTCTCCGTGGCTGGAAAAGCGACGCCCAACAAGCGATGGCCCAGGCCGTCGAGCTTGGTCTGTTCGGAGCTGCCGCGCCTAAGACTGCGCTCGTTCAAAGCGCTCCAAGTCTCTATCCGCTACACCCAACAGTGCTGCCGGTCCTTACACGTTTCTTCCGTCGCTTCGGACAAAACGAGCGCTCTCTCTTTAGCTTTTTGCTCTCAAGCGAGCCGCACGCGCTGCAAAGCTTCGCCGTTCGTGAAGCGTCCCGAGAAACGGTCTACCGGCTTTCGGACTTCTATGACTTCGCCGCTCACAATTTCGGCCACCGGCTGAGCACGCAGAGCTTTCGCAGCCACTGGAACCATATCGACAATGTAATTCGCAGCCATCCGGCGGAGCGGCTCTCCGAGATTCGTGTTCTAAAGACGGTTGGTATTCTGAACACGATTGAAGCCGCCGAACTCCTGCCGACCGAAGAGGTTCTCGCCCTCGCATTGGACCATCTTCCCGACCTTCGCGAGACCCTGCGCGCACTGGTCGCCTCCGGCACCCTCTACCGACGTGGTCGTAGCGGCGGTTATGCGCTTTGGCCGCATACCAGCGTCAATCTTGAGATGGTTATCAGCGAGGCACGCCAAGTCATCACCTCGATTCCCAGCATTGCTGAAGCGATCCGCGACCGGCTTGAAACTCGCCCCATTGTCGCGAGCCGCCACTATATTGAGACCGGCACCCTTCGCCACTTCGAGATCCGATACACGACATTTTCGCAGATCGAGACCGATGCCACTATCCTAGAGCCGGTGTTCCCGGCCGATGGGCGGCTTGTCGTTGTTCTGTGTGAAAACAAATACCAGCAGCAGCAGGCCGAAGCTTACGCGGCAAAAGTGAAAGATCACGGCCGGACACTGATTGGCGTAACCTCGCCCCTTGAAAAACTAACGGGATTAGTCCTCGAATTGGAGCAGTGGTCACGAGTTGAGCAGCAGACTTCGGAACTAAAAGACGACCGCTATGCCGCCGAAGAGGTGTCTCGTCAAATAGCAGTAGCCAAAGGCAACCTTGAGCGGGCTTTGGCACGTGACGTAGGACTTCACAGCTCAACCGAAGCAAAAGAAACGTCGATTCGTTGGTTCTATGACGGAGGCCTACAGGAAACGATAACTACGAAAGATTCTCTCCGCGCTATCCTGTCGGACATGTGCGATGAGCAGTTCGACGAGGCGCCTCGTATCGAGAACGAACTTGTTAACCGGCACGATATCAGCACTGCGGCAGCATCCGCTCGCCAAAAACTTTTCGGCCACATGCTTCAGCGGCGCCGTGAGCCTATGTTGGGCCTGCCCATTGACAAGGCGCCCCCGGAAAAGTCAATGTATCTCTCGGTGCTCAAGGCCACCGGCTTACATCGCGAAGTCGACGGCGCTTGGGACATTCGCTTCCCGACGCCACAAGTCGCTACCGAGGCGCGGGTCCTCCCGGCGCTTCAGCGCATCACAGCTCTTTTGGAGCAAAAGCCCGATACCCGCATCACTGTCTCATCCATTCGTGATGATCTCCGGCTTCCCCCTTATGGTGTTCGTGACGGACTTTTTCCCCTCCTCCTGCTCACGGTCTTGATTGAGCGCGAAGCAGAAATCGCGGTTTACGAAGACGGTCGCTTCGTTCCAGAAGTTGAAGAGAACTTGATGATGCGGCTCGTGAAACAGCCGCACACCTTCGAACTGCAGCTCACAAGAATCACCGGCGTCCGTCGGCGCCTGATTGAACAGTTTGCTGAGGTGCTAGCAGCTAAGTCCGTTGGGCGCACCGAACTGGTCACCATCGTTCGCCCCCTATGCGCAGCGGTGGCAGGATTACCCGATTACGTTCGCGAAACAGAACGGCTATCACCACCGGCACGTGCCCTCAGGAACGAAGTGGTGCGCTCGCAAGAGCCCGGTGATCTCATCTTCAACGCCATTCCACGGGCCTTGGGATTCCATAGCTCCAACGGCGATGTCGATCCCGCCAAGGCAGCAAAACGCCTGTCCGAAGCACTCACCGAGCTTCGCCGTGCATTCCCCGAGCTTCAGGAGCGCATGGCAAAAGCGGTCCTCGACGCCTTCGGGATTCAAGAAAGAGACATCCAAACGTGGCGCAATTCCATCAGCCCGCGTGCGGAAACTGTCGTCCTCGGGGTCGCTGACGCTGACTTCCGAGCCTTCGTCATTAAGCTCACGCAGGAGGAGATGGTTCTCAGCGACTGGTTGGAAGCTTTAGGCAGCATGCTCGTTCGTCGTCCGCCTTCCCGTTGGCGCGATCAAGATGAGACAGCCTTCGTTGCTAAGATAGCCGAATACGCCCAGCGCTATCT
>CBIHRE010000496.1:0-4232 GCA_966212385.1 uncultured Akkermansia sp.
CGTTCGAGAGGTGCGCGGTGGTGCGGGAGCTTTCGCCGCGTCCGGGCTGGGCCGAGTCGAGCACGATGACCTTCGCGCCCTCGCGCGCGAGCAGGGCGGCGGTGCTCAGCCCGGCGATTCCGGCGCCGACCACGCAGACATCCGCGGTGGCGTCGGTGGAGAGCGTGTCGGCTTTGGGCAGGTGGTGGAGATCGGCCCAGAGGGGCGTGGTGGACGGGGGGAGGGGAACGCTCATGTTCAGCCTTGGAGGAGGGATTGGCCGCCGTCGATAAACACCTCGGTGCCGGTGATGTGGGCGGAGGCGTCGCCGGCGAGGAAAAGGATGAGCTCGGCCACCTGCGAGGCGGCGCCGGGCTCCCCGTGCGTGAGGGGGATCTCGCCCTCGGGGAACTCGACGGGGACGCGGATCTCCTCGAGCCCGCGCTGCGTCGTGTTTTCGTCGATACGGGTGTGGATGGCGCCCGGGCACACGGTGTTGATGCGCACGCGGAAGGGGGCGAGCTCGAGCGCGACCATGCGGGCGAAGGCGACCTGCCCGGCCTTCGACACCGAGTAGGCGGTGGCGCCGGTGTTGCTGAACATGCGCGTGCCGTTGACGGAGGAGACGACCACCACGGAGCCGCCCGCGCGCTTGAGCAGGGGCAGGGCGGCCCGCACCGTGAGGTAGGTGCCGCGCAGGTTGATCGCCAGGGTGCGGTCCCACTCGTCGGGGGTGATCTGCTCGAGCGGGGCCCAGAGGCCGTTGATGCCGGCGTTGGCTACGACGATGTCGAGGCGGCCCCATATTTCGCCTATCCGGGCCACGGCGCGCTCCACCGCCTCCGCATCGGCCACGTCGGCGACGAGCGCGAGGGCTTCGTGGCCGGCGTCGGCGATTTCGCGGCGCGTTTTTTCCAGCTCGTCGGCGGTGTGGCCGAGCGCGGCCACGCGGGCGCCGGCCTCGGCCAGGAGGAGGGCGGCGGCCTTGCCGATGCCGGAGCCGGCTCCGGTGACGAGGGCGGCCTTGCCTGCGAGCGAGAGGGAGGGAACGGGCATGGCCCAGCGTGTCAGAAGCCGCGACCCGGTCCCATCCGGAGCGCGGACGGAGCCGGGCGCGGTGCGCTTTCCCCGGCCCGCGCGATGGTTTTCCCGGCGCGCGCACCGGCCCCGGCCGGATGCAGCGGAGATCGCGGTCCGGGTAGAAAAGAGGCATGGATGCGAACCTGTGGAGCGACCCGACCTACCGGCTGGCGGGCATGCTGTTGCTGGCGACCCTGCTCGCCGATTTTCTTCTGCGCAAAATCCGCGCCCGCATGCGGCGCGAACCGG
Organism: uncultured Akkermansia sp.; assembly: GCA_966212385.1. GTDB lineage: Bacteria > Verrucomicrobiota > Verrucomicrobiia > Opitutales > Opitutaceae > IMCC26134_A. The sequence goes on from CBIHRE010000496.1 coordinate 1,309, forward strand.
CGGCGACGGCCGGCGCGGAGACGACGACGGCGACGCGGCGCGCCTGGATGGACGCGATCGTGCCGCCGCTGAGCTTCGGCATCTGGTTCTATGGCGTCTACGCCGCGGCGCGGGTGCTGGCCGAGGATCGCCTGCCGCCGGAGTGGCGCCGGGCGGAGGTGTGGCTGGAGCACGCGGCGGGTGCGGGCGCCTTCGTGGCGCTGCTCTGGCTGCTCTTTCGCTGCGCGCGGGTGCTCGAGGCGGGGCTGCGGGCCCGCGCCGCGCGCACGGAATCGCGTTTGGACGACGTGCTCCTGCCCTTGCTCGGGGCCGGCTTGCGTCTGGTGCTGCCCGTGCTGGCGCTGTTTTTCCTCGTGCGCCTCTGGTCTCTCGACGGCGCGAGCGAGGCGATGGTGCGAAAACTCGCCGCCGTGGTGCTCATCCTCGGCCTGGCCTGGCTCGCCTTCCGCGCCGCGGCCCTGGTCGAGAAAACGGTGGTTGAGAAAAGCGGCGAGCAGGCGCTGAGCACGCTGGAGGGCCGCGCGGTGGTCACGCGCGTGCGCCTGCTGCGGCGGGTGGCGACCTTTCTCGTCGGCGTCTTCGCGCTGTCGGCTACGCTGATGCTTTTCGACGAGGTGCGCGACGTCGGCCGCAGCCTGCTCGCCTCGGCGGGCGTGGCGGGCCTGATCATCGGCTTCGCGGCGCAGCGCAGCATCGGCGGCCTCTTCGCCGGCCTGCAGATCGCGCTCACGCAACCCATCCGCCTCGGCGACGTGGCCCGCGTGGCGGGCGAGACCGGCGTGGTCGAGGAGATCACGCTCACTTACGTTGCCCTGCAAATCTGGGATGGCCGCCGCCTCATCGTGCCGGTCAACCACCTGATCGAGAATCCGGTGGTCAACCTCACCAAGATCGCCGCGCCGCAGGTCGGCGTGGTGGTGCTGCGGGTGGATTTTCTCCTGCCGATCCCGGAGTTTCGCGACTTCATGAAGGCCTGCGTGGAGCGCATGCCGCAGTGGGACAAAAAGGTTTTCGGCGTCGACGTGGTGGATGCCTTGGCGAATTGCATGGAGGTCCGGATCGTGGCGAGCGCGGCCGACCCCGGCGCGTCCTTCGGCCTACAATGCGGGCTGCGCGAGCAGGCGATCGGCTTTATCCGCGAACGTTACCCCCACTGCCTGCCCAAGATCCGCCAGGAGCAGAAACGCGCGGGCGAGGAGCGAAGGCAGGAGCCCCGATCCAGTGCCTCGTCGACGGACCGCAACGGCGAGGAACGCTTCGAGGTCGAGCAGTGGAGGTGAGGGCGGCCCGCGGATGAACGGCTCTGCTCCGCAGATTTGGGAACCGGATTCACTCCGGCAGAATTCTTTCCAGCGGTCGCCCCTTGGCGAGATCGTCGACCAGCTTGTCGAGAATGCGGATCTCTTTCATCAGCGGATCCTCGATCTCCTCGATCCGCACGCCGCAGACGACGCCCTTGATCAGCGCGCGCTTCGGATTCATCGCCGGGGCTTGGGCGAAGAAGGTCTCGAAATCGACCTCCGCCGCGATCTGCCGCCGCAGTCCGGCCTCGTCGTAGCCGGTGATCCAGCAGAGGACGCGATCCACTTCTGTCTGTGTGCGCTTCTTCCGCTCCGCCTTCGCCACGTAGAGCGGATAAACCTTCGAGAACGGCGTGGTGAAAATGCGATGCTTGGACATACAGATCTTCGACAGATGGATGTGCGGAGTCAGCAGTCCCGGTCGTCGAGGCGGGGGCGTCAGGCGGTTTTATCAAGGACGGCGCGAACGAACCATGCGAGCAGGCGATCCGTTTTAGCTCCATAGATCGAGGATGCCTTGCTTGCGAATTTAGGTCTCGATCTCGTTGGGATTGAAACAAATGCCGAGCAGAGGGGGCAAGTAGGACTTAAGCATGCTTTTGCCGGGAACCGTTTGGCCCTGCGAACATGAACAAGCGGCCAGATCGGGGGCGTCCACCGGATTTCGCGGATGTCCCCCGGGAACGGCTGGCTGGGGTTTGGCGATTGCGCGGAGCGGAATGCGACGCCCATGTGGGAAGACCTCGAAGAGCACCATGTCATGGACGGACGCGCAAAGCGGTGGCGGCAGAAGTGTCAGGACGTGGCCACAAACTGCCGTTGAACCTCGTCTAGGGTGTGGCCGTCTTTGGTGCGCCATTCGGTCCAGCCGTTGGCGTTCCGGCCTTGGAGGGCGATGGCGGCCGCGCTCGGCGACGGGAAGAGATGATCTTTCTGGAAAACGACTCGATCTCCTTCGTGCCGCAAAATTTCCGCCTGAATCAGATTCAGGCGCATGCGCTCACGAGACGTTCCAATGCCGGAGGCGACGACCTCTTTTCGTCCGCTTGACCCCTTCAAAACCACAAAACCCTCCGAAGTGTAGAGTCCGCGACGCGGGCATATTTGTTGCGCATCATCGTGTCCAAATCATCCACGACCACCTTTGCACGTGGCGGAGCGGAAGCTGTTCAGGATCGGGCGGCGATTGATTGCCGGAAATGTGTGGCGCGCGCCGGAAAAGGCGTGGCTGCACAGGCGCCGAGGTCGACTCGCACCTGTTTGAGAGCGGGAGGGACATGCCTAGTGGTCGGCTGACAGCGAATTTAGACCAGCTGACACCGGGTTTGCCGCGTCTGACTCACCGCCGAGACCGGCTGACGCAGCGCGAGGGCGCGCTACCATGAAATTGGTTCATCTGGCTTTGGGGCGTGGTGGCATTGACCGCGGATTTAGACCGGTCGGCCGCGAGATTAGAGAAGCGCGGAGCGGCAAAATACCGGCCGACCGGTTGCCGGGGAAGGGACTGGCGGCATGATCGAGAGCCTCTGGTTTTGCCCACAGGCCGGGTGGACGGGGCGGAAACGAAAAGTTGTGTCCGTCAAGTTCAGCAAAAGCGGCTGGATGGGGCGGTGATTGGTGAGA
>CBIHRE010000497.1:0-4232 GCA_966212385.1 uncultured Akkermansia sp.
CAAGGGCCGGTATCTTTCACGCCGCCGAGCGCGAGGGAGACGTCCTTGCAGTAGGATTCGTATTTGCCGGTCGGCGACTTGGCGTGGATCTCGGGCAGGTCGGGGATGTGGACGGTTTTCATGCGTAACAGGTTCTGGCGGGAGGATTGCGTCGCGAGGAGAGCGGGTGCAAGGGTGGCGGCCTATTCTACATGAAGGTCGTGGTCCTTTGTTCCGGCGGGATGGATTCGGTGACGGCGCTGCATCGCGCGGCGCGGGAGCACACGGTCGTGGCCGCGATCTCGTTCGACTACGGAGCCAAGCACTCCGCGCGCGAGCTGCCGATGGCGGCGGCCAACGCGTCGGCGCTCGGTGTGCGGCACGAGGTGGTGAACCTGGATTTCGCGAACCGGCTGTTTTCCTCGGCCCTGCTTCAGTCGGGCGGCGAAATTCCCGAGGGGCACTACGCGGCGGATAACATGAAGCAGACCGTGGTGCCGTTTCGGAACGCGGTGTTTCTGAGCATCGCGTGCGGGTTTGCAGAGAGCGTCGGCGCGGAGGGACTGGTGATCGCGGCGCATGGCGGCGACCACGCGATCTATCCGGATTGCCGCGAGGATTTCATGGCGGCTATGGGCGAGGCGATGCGGCTCGGCACCTACGCGGGCATCCGGCTGCTGCGGCCCTTCATCGCGATGGACAAGGGCGCGATCGCCGCCGAGGGCGCGAGGTTGGGCGTGGATTTCGCGAAGACCTGGTCGTGCTACAAGGGCGGGGCGCGCCACTGCGGGCGTTGCGGCACCTGCGTGGAGCGGCGCGAGGCGTTTTTGCAGGCGGGCGTGGTCGACCCCACGGATTACGAGCATCTCGATCCCTTGCCGGCGGCGCCGCATACGGAGGTCGGAAGGCGGAGGACGGAGGACGGTTCAAGCGGCTCCGGGGCACGGTTGGGGAGCTGACTACCATGCTGATCTCCGAGACCTTTTATTCGCTGCAAGGCGAGGGCGAGCTGACGGGCGTGCCGTCGTTTTTCATCCGCACGAGCGGTTGCAATCTCCGCTGCGCCTGGTGCGACACGCCCTACGCCTCGTGGAAACCAGAGGGCGTCGAGCGCACGGTCGCGGAACTCGTATCCGAGGCTAAACTACACCCGGGGCGCCACGCGGTGCTGACGGGCGGGGAGCCGATGATCGCGCCGGAGCTGCCGGCGCTGGCGGCGGCGCTGCGCGCGGAGGGTTTTCACATCACGATCGAGACGGCGGGCACGGTGGCGCCGCCAGCGGGGCTGGCCTGCGATCTGGCGTCGATCTCGCCGAAGCTGGCCAACTCCGCGCCCTCGGCCGAGGCGGCGGGCGCGGGCTGGGCGGCTCGGCACGAGGCGACGCGCCGCCGGCCGGAGGTGTTGCGCGCGTGGCTGGACGCGGGCTTCGGGTTTCAGTTGAAATTCGTGGCGGCGGCTCCGGCGGATCTCGACGAGATCGCGGCGACGGTGGCGGACGTCGGGCGGCCGGTTCCGGCGGCGAAAATCCTCGTGATGCCCGAGGCGCGGACGCTGGAGACGATGCGCGAGCGGGCGGCCTGGCTCGGCGAGGCGTGCAAGGCGCGCGGCTGGCGCTACGCCCATCGCCTGCACGTCGAGCTTTACGGAAACCGGCGCGGCACTTGAGGGATCGGTCCTCCTCGATCCGTTCACATCATGCCACGACGGCGGAGATTCTATCTGCGGGAGCGGACGCGCGAGAGCCTGAGGCTGGCGCGCGTGGCGATGCGCGAGCGCCCGCCGGTAAAAAAGCTTTCCGAGGAGGTCGCGGTCTTGCGCGACCGTTTCAAGAACGGCCCGCTGACGCTCGGCGAGGTGGTGACCGTGCTGCAAGGACGGGCCTGGACGCTCGTGCTGATCCTGCTGTCGCTGCCTTTCATGACGCCGGTTCCGCTGCCCTTTTTGTCGACGCCCTTCGGGATCGCGATCGGGTTGATCTCGCTGCGGCTGGCGCTGGGACAACGGCCATGGCTGCCGAAGCGTCTGATGGAGAAACCGCTGCCGCCGGGTTTCTTCGGCAAGGTGCTGCAATTTTCCGGCGGAGTGCTGCGGCTTTTGGAAAAACTGCTGCGACCGCGCTTGTCCTGGTTCGCGGAGATACCGCTTTTCGCGCGGATCCATGGCTTCGCGATGCTGGTCGGCGCGACGGTGCTGCTGCTGCCGCTTCCGGTGCCCTTCACCAACGCCTTTCCCGCGTGGATGATCGTGCTGATCGCCGGCGGGCTGCTGGAGCGCGACGGGCTGGCGATCGCCTTGGGCTACGGCGTGGGCGCCGGGGGCGTGGCGTTTTTCTACTTCCTCGGCGATGCCGCGGTGAAGTTGCTCGACGCGGCGAAGAATTGGCTGACGGGGCTGTTTTGAGGTGGGCGCTTGTTTGGGTGACGGACACCCGAGGTAGGCGGGCGCGTCCCGGCGCCCGCGGGGGAGGAGCGATTCGAGCCACGGGCGGAGGGACCCGCCCGTCCACCCCAAAGCCGCGATCAGGCGGCGGTTTCGGGCTCGGGCTTCGCAGGGAAGATCAGCGAGGCGGCGACGGCGCAGGCCAGGATGCCGCCGATGATGCCAAGCGAGGCGCCGATGGGGAATTTGCCGCCGAAGGCGTGGTCGAGCCACACCATCTTCAGGCCGACGAAAACGAGGATAAGTCCGAGGCCGTATTTGAGGAGGTGGAACTTGTGCATCACCCCGGCGAGGAGGAAGAACATCGAGCGGAGGCCGAGGATGGCGAAGATGTTGGAGGTGAAGACGACGAGCGGCTCCTTGGTGATCGCGAAAATCGCGGGCACGGAGTCGACGGCGAAGACGATGTCGGTCATCTCGACGCAGGCGAGGCAGACGAAGAGCGGCGTGATGTGGAGGATGCCGTGTTTGCGGACGACGAAGCGCTGGCCCTCGAAGGTGGGCGTGACGGGGAACCACTTCTTCAACGCGCGGATCAGCGGGTTTTTCTCCGGTTCGAGCTCCTTGTCCTCGGCGAAGAAGACTTTCACGCCGGTGAAGATGAGGAAGGCGCCGAGGATCCAGACGACCCAATGCAGGTGGATGAGCGCCGCGCCGAGCGCGATGAAGGTGATGCGGAAAAGGACCGCGCCGAGGATGCCGTAGAAAAGGACGCGGTGCTGATACTGCGCGGGGATGCCGAAGAAATTGAAGATGACGATGAAGACGAAGATGTTGTCCACCGAGAGCGCCTGCTCGACGACATAGCCGGCGAGGAACTCAAGCGCGGTGCGATCCGCGAGGCGCCCGGCCTCGGCGAGGGCGGCGTCGCCGGTGACGCCGTTGGCGGCCAGAGCATCGAGGAGCGGTTGGTAGGCCGGGAACTTGTGGTGGCAGTCTTGCCAGAACCCAAGGCAGAAGAGGAGCGCCAGGCTCACCCAGACGACGCTCCAGATCGCGGCCTCCTTGACCGTGACGGCGTGGGCTTCGCGGTGGAAGACGCCGAGGTCGAGCGCCAGCACGCCGAGCACGAGCAGGCCGAAGACGCCGTAGAGCCACCAGTAGTCGGCGAGGGGGAAGAGATAGAGGTTTTGCATGGGACCGGGGCGGCTCGGGCATGACGCCGCGAAAGATGCGCGATCAAACGAGTATCCGCACCCGGCACAAGCGCGGCGATGGGAGGCGGAAAAATGCGTGGTCGCCGGCACGGGCCAAGTCCGCCACGCCGGCGGGCGGCGCGGGTCAGCGGATCACCAGCGCGATGGCGGCCAGCATGAGGCCGGCGCCGAGGAGACGGCGACGGAAGACGTCGCGCGGGAGTTTTTGCTCTCCTTCCGTGCCCAGCCAGGCGCCGAGCAGGCCGATGGCGAGCACGCTCCAGAGGCCGCGGGTGCTGTAGAGGATGTTGGCCACGGTGGCGCGCCCGTGGGCGCCGAGCGTGTAGGCCATGCCGGAGGCCTGCACCGCGAGCAAAACGGAACCCGGGCCGAGCCAGCGCCACGCCGCGCGCGGCACGGCGCGCAACGGTGCGGAGAAAAAGGGCACGAGGGCGAAGGAGAAGATCAGCAGAAAGCCGAACATGCAGGGCAGATAGCGCCCCGCGCCCCAGGCGGGGGCGAAGCGTTGCACGAGCACGTCGGTGATCGCGAAGCAGAGGGCGGCGAGCGCCGCGCAGACGATGGTGCGCCGGGGGTGCTGGCGGGCGGGCGAGGGAGTCGCCGAAGCGGAGGCGGCGTGGTTGGCGAGGGCGGGCGCGGGAGAGGCGGCGCGCGGG
>CBIHRE010000498.1:0-4208 GCA_966212385.1 uncultured Akkermansia sp.
CTTGAGTGTCCGCTCAATCCCGCCTTGTGTCTGCGGATCCACTGGGCCGGCGCCGAGACGCTTTCCCGCGTCGAACTCGCGAAACGCATCCGCGCGCACTTCAAGCTCCCCGCCTCCGCCGCGCCCATCGCCGAGGTGAACCGGGCCGACGATCCCTCCACCGCGCGCCGCCCGGCCAACCTCGCCCTCGACTGCAAGCCCCTCGCCGGCGCGCTCAAGACCCCGCTCGAGACTTTCGACGCCCAGCTCGACCAGCTCGTCGTCCCGCCCCCCGTGCGCCCCTGGTTCCTCGCGCTCGCGTAAGCGGCGAACCATCGGCCACGGATCGCACGGATCTTCACGGATAAAAACAGAGCCCTCTCCGTTGGATTGAATCCGTGTCGATCCGTGAAATCCGTGGTTAAAAATCGCCTGATCCGATCCACGCCCATCCGCGCCATCCGCGGTTAAAAAAACTCCGTTTCGTTTCCCGCCCGATGCTCGACGTCCTTCCCACCCGCTCCGACTCCGCCGCCGCCAACATGGCGGCGGACTTCCTCCTGCTCAAACGCTACCCGGAGAAGACCCGCGCCCGCTTCCGCGCCTATGGCTGGCACCGCCCCGCCCTCAGTTTCGGCTACTCGCAAAAAATCGCCTGGGTCCGCACTCGGATCCCCGCCGACGCCGAAGGCGCCGAACTCGTTCGCCGTCCCACCGGAGGCGGCCTCGTCGACCACCGCGACGACTGGACCTACGCGCTCGTCATCCCCCGCGGACACGAGCTCGAGGCCGCCCGCGCCGTCGAGAGCTACCGCGCCGTCCACGCCGCCCTCGCCGAAGCCCTCCGCGCCTGCGGCCAGCTCGCCATGCTCAAAGAGAGCTGCGAGAAACCGACCGCTGGCGACGACGACGAGCCCAGCTGCTCCGCTTCCACCGGGCCGACCATCTGCTTCACCCGCCCCGAACTCTACGACGTCATCCACCCCGGGACGGGGGAGAAAATCGCCGGCGCCGCGCAAAAACGCACCAAGGACGGTCTTCTCTTTCAAGGCTCCCTGCTGCGCCCCGCCGCACCCTGTATCACGGATTACGATACATTTCACGCCGCCTTCGTCTCCGCCCTCTCCGCCGCGCTTCGCCTGCCCGCGAACGACACGCCCTGGCCCGATTTCCCCGAGGGCGAGCACGAGGCGCTCACCGAGCACTACGCCTCGCCGGAGTGGCTCGAGGCTCGCTGAGCGGCGCGCGGACGGCCGCGCACTTGCCTCCGCCACCCAAAGGAGGGCATTCTCGCGGCCATGGGACGCCCAAACCTATTCGTTGCCCCCGCCCTGCTCGCGAGCCTCGCGCTCGAAGCCGCCCCGGTCCGGCTGGTGTTTTCCGGCATCGACGCGTCCGCGCAACCGGCGCGCGCCTCGCTCCTCAACCCCGCCACAAAGGAGAGCGCCTGGGTCGCGGTGGGCGGAAGTTTCGCCGGCTGCGAAGTGCGCGCCTACGACGCCCAAAAACAGAGCCTCACCCTCGCCCGCGGCTCCGAAACCTGGGAGATCGCCCTTGAAGGCATTCCGGCGGCCGCGCCCGCGCTGAGCGCGGAGGAGACCGAGCGCATCACCCGGCAGGTCACAAACAATCTTCGCCAGATCTCCGCCGCCTCGGAGCAATATTTCCTCGAACAGGGAGTCACCACCGTGCGCCTCGATCAACTCGTCGGCCCCGACAAATACATCCGCGAGCTGAAACCCGCGGACGGCGAGGATTACTCGAAACTCAAGCTCGAGCAGGTCCCGACCCCCGTCGATTGGGTGATCGTCACCGGCCGCGGTGTGACGGTGCGCTGGACGCGAAACTAGCCCCGCCGCGTTTTCCGCGGGCGGCCCCCCGCCGACCGCGCTGAATTTTCCGCTTCCAGACCATTTGTCACCGTCCCGTAACTCGAACGTCACCACGCCCCTTGATCGCGCGCTTTCCGGCTTCTGTCCTAGAGCCGCATGGCGCTGAAAAAAATCCGCCTCGTCTGGTCCACACCCGCGCTTCCCGAAGGACGCTGGCGACTCGGGCTGTATAACTTCCAGCCGTTCCCCGGCCCCGTCCGCACCGCGGCCTCCCTCCGCGCGGACGCGCTTCCGTCCTACTGGAAAAGCTACCTTCACCACGCGCTCCACCTCAGCGTCCGCGGACTCCTCGCGTGGAGCCTGGCCTTCGCCTTGGCCGCCTACTTCGCGGGCGCCGCCCTGCTCCTGCAACGGCTCGAACGTGCCAACCCGCACAATCGCGTCCGCTACGGCGATCTCATCAACCCCGCCCGCTGGTCGCAGATCGAAGCGCTGCGCGGCGAAGGCCTCGTGCTCCAGGGACGCGAGCTGCTCAAACGCGGCGAGTTCGCCAACGGCTTCGGCCTTCTCCGCCTCGGGCTCGAGAGAAACCCCGCGGATTTCTCCGCGCGCCTCGACGTCGCCCGCCTCTACGCCGCGCTCCGCCTCCGCGCCCCCGGCGAAAAGCTCCTGCTCGACGGGCTCGCCTTTGGCTACCCCGGCCGCGACTACCTCCAGTTTGCCTTCGATCTCGCCGCCGACGCCGACCGGACCGACGACTGGGCCGCGCTCGCCCTCCGCGCCCGCGAGAGTTTCGCCGCGTCGCCATCCTCGGAGCGCCCCGGAGCCGACGCGCTCTGGCTCGATCAGCAATGCGTCCGGGCCCTCCGCGCCGCCGGCCGCGCCGACGAGGCCCTCGCCCTCGTCGAGGCCGCCTACCCCGAAGACCACGCCTTCCGTCGCGAAATCGCCGTGCTGCACCGCCTCGAGAGCACCCGCCCCGTCGAGGCCGCCGCCCTTGCCGAGGCTTGGGCGGCCGCCTCGCCCCGCGCCCCCGAGCCGCTTCGCGTGCTGGTGCGCGCGCACCGCGAGGCCCGCGACTTCACCGCGATGGACGCCGCCCTCGGGCGTCTCCGCGCCCTCGAACCCGCCAAACCCGAAGCCCTCCTCTACGCCATCGCGCAAAACCATCTCGCCGGCCGTCCCGAGGCCGCGCGCGCCGCGTTGGAGGAACTCCTTTTCCGCCACGGCGCCACCGCCGCCGTCTACGCCCCCACGGCCGCCATGCTTGTGGAGCTGCGACAAACCGAGGCGCTCGATCGGCTCGAACGCGAACTGCGGGAGCGCGGCCTGCCTCTTCGTCCCATCCACGAGGCCCGCCTCCGGCTCGCCGTCACCACCCGCGACTGGCCCACCGTCCTCGCCGGGGCCGAGGACCTCCGCGCCGACGGCGGCTCCCCCGGCTCCGGTCCGGCCGATGTCCGCATGGCCTGGCTCGACACCATCACGCGCCTGGCCCGCGCCTGCATCGACGGCGCCTCCGGCACCCAGGCGTCCCTCGTGGAAACCGTCGCCGACCATCCCGGCACCCTGCGCCTCTACAAACTGATTCTCGAGGCGCTGCTCGACTCCGGCCGCCCCGCCACCGCGCGTCAGATCCTCACGCTCGCCGAAGGCCCCTACCAAAACGCCCGCGCCATCCTCGCCCTCCGCGGCCGGATCGAAAGCGCCCTCGCCTCGGCGTCGCCGGCCGCCCCCGGGCCCGCCCCCGCCGGCCCGGCCGAGCTCGCCTCCTTCCCCGCCCTCTCGTCCGCCTTCGAGGCGCGTATCAAGATAAACGATACAGAAGGCGCACTCGGCCTCCTCGCCTCCGCCCGCCGCCTCCGCCCGGACTGGTTTGCCGCCGCCGAGCCCCGCCTGGACGCGATCGAGTTCCCTCTTCGCGCCGCGGGCGACGATCCCCTGCGTCTTCAGTTTTTGGCGCGCGCCATCCTCTCCCGCGATTCCGCCGCCCCCGGCCGTTTGCTCACGATGGCGCGGGAACTCCACGACAAAAGCCCCGCCCACCGATCCAACGCCCTGTTGATCGTCCGCGAGATCGTGCGCCATTCGCCGGAACATCCCGACGCCATCGCCCAACTCGCCGATTGGGAAGCCGGCCCACCGCGCGCGCCGGTCGACGTCACCCCCTAGGTTCGGCCGTGCGGCGGCGGCCCGTCTCGGCTGGATTTTTCTCGCCCCGGTCTCTTCCCGAAACGGTCCGGCAGGGGTTTCTCCGCTCAAGCCACCGGATGCACGCCGTGCTGCTTACCCAGGGAATTTTCTGTGGACGATAACTTCGGAACTAATTAGCAAATAGTTAACCATAAATCATTATATTCATATAGACAGATTCTTACAAAAGACAGGCAGATGAAT
>CBIHRE010000499.1:0-4186 GCA_966212385.1 uncultured Akkermansia sp.
CCCAGAAAAAGGAGCACAGACGGGCGCCTCGAGTGACGGGTTTCACGTGGTGCAGGCTGGTGCCGGGGTAGAGGATCATGTGCCCGGCAGGCAGCTTCACGCTTTTGGCGCCGTAGGTGTCCTCGATGATGAGTTCGCCGCCTTCGTATTCATCGGGGTTGGCGAAGAACAGGGTGCAGGAGAGGTCGGTGCGGATGCGCTGGGCGGTGCCGGGGATCTGGCGGATGGAGCCGTCGACGTGGGAGCCGAACTGCTGGCCGCCGGAGTAGCGGTTGAACATCGGCGGCAGAATGTGCAGCGGGAGCGCGGCGGCGACGAAGTGCGGGTTGGCGTGGAGGGCCTTGACGATCAGGTCGCCGACTTGGCGGGCGACGGGAGACGTGACGGGCAACTGCATGTTGTCCTTCACGTGGACGGCCTGGTGACCGGCGGTGCCTTTGCCGTCGACCCAATCGGCGGACTCGAGCAGGGCGCGCGCCTCCGCGACTTGGGCGGGAGTGAGGACGTCGGGGATGGCGTGGATCATCGGAGCGAGGAGGAGGCGCGAGTAGCAGGGAGCGTAAGGAACCGGATTCTTCAGGCTGTGTAACCTATTGGGTTACACAGATTGGAGGCGGCTATGGAGATCGATGGGACGAGGAGACGGGAAGCGGAGCCGGAAGTGTTTGGAGGCGGTGCGGATGGGGCCGCGCCGCTCTCCAATGCATGCGATCAGAACTTGTAGTCGGCGCTCAGGACGAAGTTGCGCGGGGCGCCGGGGTAGTAGCGACCGCCGTTGTTGTTGAGACGGAAGTAGTCCTCGTCGAAGACGTTGTTCACGTTGAGGCGGACGGTGAGATTTTTGCTCACCTCGTAGGCGGCGAGGGCGTTGAAGACCCAGTAGTCGGGGATCTCGGCCAGGCTGTAGGCGATACGGTTGGTGGTGGCTGAACCGCCGGCGGTGGTGCTGGTGGCTCGCGAGACGGTGTCGGTGTATTGGACGCCGCCGCCGATGGTGAAGCGACGGAAGATGGCATAGGTCGTCCAGAGGTTGGCGGAGAGGCGCGGGGTGTAGCGGAGCTCGGCGCCGTCGTCGGCGGAGGAGGTGGTGCCGGCCGACTTGTAGGTGCTGTCGAGGTGCGAGATGCCGCCGAAGACGAGCCACTCGGAGGTGATGCGACCAGAGACGCCGAACTCGGCGCCTTCGACTTCTTGGCTGATGTCCTGTGTGCGCAGGCCGGTGGTGGCGTCGGTGCTGACGACGTTGAGGTTCTCGGTGCGGAAGACGGCCAGGCTGGTGGAGAGGCGGCCCTTGAAGAAGTCCCACTTGGTGCCGAGCTCGGTGTTGCGCGATTCCTGGGGCTTGAGGCCGAGGTTGTTCTGATTGGTCGCGGTGGCGGAGACGGTGAAGCTGCTGCCGGGCGGGGTGTAGGTGTTGCCGTAGGCGAAGTAGATGCGGCCGTTCTTGGCGGGCTTGAGCACGGCGCCGGCCTTCCAGCTCAGGAGGACGCCGTCGGCCTCCTCGTCGATCTCCTCGACGAAGGTTCCGGGAGGCGTCTGGGGGCGGGGGTTGCGGGTGAAGCTGTCGAGCTGGTAGTGCTCGGCCCGATACGTGCCGGTGAGGTCGACATAGTCGCCGAGGCCGACGGTGTCGAAGGCGTAGAGGGCGGCGGACTCGATGGTGACGTCGGTGTAGGGATCGTTGGCGGCGCGGTAGGGCGTGGTGGCGACGGTGGTCGCGCGGCGGGCGTCGGGATTGTAGAGGTCGGTCGCGGTGCCGCCGGTGAACTGCCAGGTCGGCGAGTATTGTGACTCGCGGTTGAGGTCGAGACCGAGGCCGAAGGTGTGGGAGGCGGGGCCGGTGTCGAAGTCGGCGGTGAGCTGGGTCTGGTTGTTGACGACCCGGTTGTCGGTCTGGAGGTGGACGCGGCGCGGGGTGACCGCGAAGGTGTTGGGATCGAACGACGCGAAGGGGGCGGGGCGCGCGCCGGTGGCGGGATTTACCGGCACGGTGGTGATGGAGAAGGTGGTGTTGGCGGCGCTGCTGTTGGTGATGTAGCTGTTGAGCAGGTCACGGTCGGTGGCGGCGAAAACGGTCTGGTTGAAGAGGCGCAGGTCGGGATTGAGATCGTGCTCGAGGCGGACGAGGTAGCGCTGGTTTTTGATGATCTCGTAGTCCTCGCTGGCGTAGCCGTAGTAGTTGCTTTGGTCGACGGAGCCGAAGTTGGCGGCCGAGGGGCGGTTGAGGGGGGCGCCGGCGGGGTCTTCGATCAGGGGGAGTCCGGCGGCGACGACGGGCAGGCCGGAGTCGGGGAGGTTGTCCTGACGGTTGACGCTGGCGGCGAGGATGACGCGGGTGGGCGTGCCGAGGCCGAAGGCGAGCGAGGGGGAGGCGCCCCAGCCGGTGTTCTCGACGTAGTCACGTCCGGGGACGCCGCTGTCGTTGACGGAGAGGTTTAGGCGGAAGGCAGTGCCGGGGTGGGTGGCCTGGCCGGAGAGGTCGCGGTTGAAATCGAGGGTGGCGCTGCGCTGGGGATCGCCGCCGTCCTCGGAGATACCGTAGCTGGCGGTGCCGGTGGCGAAGTTTTCGAGCTTGGGCGACTTGGTCTGGAGGTTAACGTAGCCGGAGGCGCCGCCGCGGCCGGTGTCGGCGCCGGCGGGGCCCTTGGCGATCTCGACTTGCTCGGTGTTGTAGACGGGGCGGCTGTAGGCGCCGCTGTCGCGCACGCCGTCGATGAAGATGCTGCCCGAAGTGTCGAAGCCGCGCATCGTGAAATTGTCGCCCGAAGCGACGTTGCCGCCCTCGCCGGCGGTGAAGGTTATGCCGGGGGTGTTGCGCAGGACGTCGGTCAGAGTCTGGGCGCCCTGCTGGTTAAAGACGGACTGAGGAACGACGGTGAAAGTCTGCGGAACGTCGACCAATGGACGGGTGAAACGCGGGGAGGAGAGGGTGTTGACCGGGCGTTCGCCATGCACCTCGAGCTCGTCCAGCTCGACGACATCTTTGTCTTTTGTCGCGTCCGATGCGGGCTCCGGAGGCTGGGTCCCGGCGGACTGTGCATTGAGACCGCTAGCCACCAAAAGAGACGGCACGAGGGCGAGGGACCGCGCGAGAGAGCGGCTGAAATTCAGGCTAGTCCCTTGGAGAGTAGAGTCTTCGGAAGCGAGGAAGGCGGGCATGGCAAAAATGAGACCGAAAGCGAATGAGACTCTTTATCATCGACGCAAGGCTCTTTTTGGGACTGGGTCTCAATTTCATGAGTGGCCCGACTGAAAATTTCGAAGAGCGGAGCGGGTGGGACGACCTGTTGAAAGAGGCGGAGCTGTGTTGGCGGCGCGGGGGGGCGGACGGCGTGGAATCCGCGGTGGCGATTTGCGACGAGGCCTTGCGGAGGGCGGCGAAGGTCGAAGCGACCGAGGCGAGGGCGAAGGTTTGGCTGAGGCGCGGGCAGATTCTGGAATCCGGCCGTTCGCCGGAGCAGTTGCGCGAGGCGAGGAATAGTTTTGAGGCGGGGCTTGCCGTTTTGGCCGAAGATGCGGACGCGGGGGGCGCGGATGCCGCCGGCGGCGAGCGATCCAGGTTGCGGGCTTTGCTGTGGATGAATCGTGGCAACGCGCTTCTGGCCACGGGGCGGGCCGAGGAGGCGCGGGAGGCCCTGCGCAGTTATGACGAGGCTTTGGCGATCACCGGTGCGATCAGGCGGGATGTCGGGCAGGCGCCTGCGGATCGAAACGAGGGAAGGAGCGGCGGCGTGGTGGAACTCGATGCGATGATCGGCGCCGCGTGGCTGAACCGCGCCGAGGCGGCGCGACTCGCGAACGCCGGCGAAGCTGGCTGGATCGAGCAGGGGCGGTGCCTGGGGCTCGCGGTCGAGGCGCTCTCCGCGGCGGCCGGCGCGGGGCATGCGCCGGCGAGGCGCAACCTGGCCGGCGCCTGGCTCAACCGGGCCGCGTGGCACGATGCCGCGGGGGAGTCGGCGGCCGCCCGGGATGTCTGGCGCGAGGCGGCGCGGGCGGCGGCGGAGCTGGCTCGGGAGGATCTGGTGGCTGTGGAGACGGGGTTGCGTGCGAGTCATGCGCTTTGCGTGGCCCAAGCCAGGCGGATCGCGGCGGGCGAGGCGCTGGACCCGGCGGAACGGGCGGAGCTGTCGGAGCGGGTGGAGCAGGGACTGGCGGCTTTCGCGTCGTGGGGCGCCGCGGCGAGTGC